>CAIYFF010000147.1 GCA_903925435.1 uncultured Planctomycetota bacterium
AGCCACGTTCAAAACGAGCAGCCGCCGCGATCTCGACCTCGCCAGCGCCGCGGCGCTGCGCTTCGACGGTCAGCGACTCGTGGCACACGTAGATGCGTCGCTGCAAGCGCGGTTCGCGTGCAATCAGATGCGCCATCTCGACGTACTCGACCTGCACGACGTCGTAGTCGCAGCCCTCCAGCACGCGGCGAACGGCACGCTGCATGGACGGCGCGGAGTAGTCGCGGAACAACCGCATCGGAACGGCTCCGTGCATGTTGCCCGGCATCGGATTGCGTTCGCGCAGCATCGTGACGACGCGGACGCCGAGCGCCTCGATCGCGCCGATGTGCGCGCGGTCCTTCTCGTCATCGAGGAACGCAAACAGCGTCACGCGATGGCGCTTGCTCATCTCCTCGAGCCTGCGCCACAGAACCCACGATCCATCGTGGCCGATGCGCGGGAGTCGCGCGGCGAGCACGAGCACGCGCATGCCGTTCTTGGTCGGCGTCGGCAGTTGGCCCAGGCCCTTGCCACCCGCCGCGCGATGCGCCGCGATCGAGTTGGCGACCGCGAACGTCTCTCGATCACTGCGCACGTAGTGGCGGCGCGCGGCGCAACGCTTCCACAAGGCCTCAGGGATGCGCGGCACGGCTCGCAGAAGCGCCTTCAACTCAAACCACGCTTCTCCTGCCAACGCCTCGATCGCGAGATCGCCGCGCACGAGCATCGACAACGGCTGCAGCGCCATCACCGACGCGGTCATGCGCGGATCCGTCACGCTGCGCCACAAGAACAGGTGCTGGTTGCGACGAATCGTGTTGTCGACGTAGCGATCGCCAAACGCCTTGCGACTCGTGCCGCGATGCTCGTGCACCACGGCGCTCTTCGACGTGAACAGCACGCGATAGCCGCGCTTCCACGCTTGGTAGGACAGCCCCATGTCTTCGACGTAGAACGGGTCGTAGAGGGTGTCGAAGCCGCCGACCTCCAAGAACATCCTGCGATCAAACGCAGCGCTGCCGCCGCCAGCCCACAGGGTTGGCACATACTCGAGTTGCCGTTCGTCCTCGCTCGGCTCCGCATGCGCGAGCTTGAGCCAGCCGCGCTCGATCGATCCACGCGTGCGGCCCGTTTCTTCGCGGCGCTTGCTCGGGTCGCGGAAGAACACTTCGGATGTGACGCCGAACACGTCGGGCTCGCGCAGGCCTTCGAGCAACGGCCGCAAGAAGCCTGGCTTCACGACCATGTCGTTGTTGAGGAACACGAGCACATCGCGCGTCGCCGCCGCCACGCCTGCCGCGTTGCCGCGCACGAAGTAGCGATTCTCGGGCAACGCGACCACCTTCACCCACGGATGCTCGCTGCGCAGCCACTCGACGGTGCCGTCGTTGCTGCCGTTGTCGACGACGATCATCTCGTGATCGCCGCGGCATAGCTCGAACTCGGCTTTCACCGACGGCAGCAGCAGCTCCAAGAAGCGCTTGCCGTTCCATGTGACCGTGATGACGGATGCTGCCGAAAGGTCGCGCGGCTTGCGACGCGGCTTGGTCTTGCGCAAGAACGAGAACGGCCACCACACCATGTCGACGAGCAGCGTGACCGCGAGCAGCGGCCACGTGACCAGCGCAGCCGCGAGCGAACACAGGGCGACGAGAACCGGCGTCGCGCAAAGCCACAGCGCGCGCTTCATCGCAGCGACCTCCGCTGCGCGCACGAATGCGCCGCGGCGTTGCGCGCCGACGAGCCCATGCTGATGTCTTTCCCCGAGTTGCGTTCCAAGCGTCCTGCATGGATCGGCAACGGCGCGGACGCGCATGCAGCCGATGTGCGCAGGATGGACAAGGCGGCACGCCCGGTCTCGCAATGGGACAGTGGCTACACCACGCGACACCGGTGCCGCGAATGACAACGCGGCGCGCCATGTCGACGAGCGCGCGATGCCGACGCGACTTCGTCAGCGAATACGACCCGTCACGACGGCGAACAGCAGCCCAACGTGGCCGCGCACCGTCCGCAGCGTCTTCATCTTCGAGAAGCCAAGAATCCGCGACGAAAGTGTCGTCGGATGCTCAACGACGCGACCGCCGCGGCGCACGACGCGCAGCATCGTCTCGGCGATGCCTAGGAAGCCGCCGTGCTCGAGCGGCAGTTCGGCCACCAGGGAACGACGCATCACGCGGCAACAGCTCGTCCACGTCGCGATGCGGCGACGCAGCGCGATGCGGTAGATGCCCGACAGAGTGCGCGACAGCAGAAGCCGCCAACCTGGCACGTTGCGCACCTGACCGTCGCGATGGTAC
>CAIYFF010000148.1 GCA_903925435.1 uncultured Planctomycetota bacterium
CACTCCTTGATCTCGACCCGGCTGCCACGCTCTCGGCGACGCAGCCGTTCTTCAACGGGCTGCTAACGCGCGAATGCGCGCACTGGCGTGCGGATCGCAGCGATTCTGCGATGCGTGCCGTGTTCGCTCAGCGAACGGTCGCTTTGCGCAATTCGTCGAGCGCAGCCGCGAGCTGCGGATCCTCGTTCGGCGACAGGATGCCCGGGGCGCGGAGCGACCGCGATTCTGACCACGCCAGGATCGCCTCGCGATGGCGCGCTGCGACCATGAAGTCGGCGAGCGCGCTGCGCACCGATTCTTCTGCTGCGCCCTCGAGCGGCGCCGCGCGATCCGGCGCCACGCCGCCGCCACTCGGTTCGGATTGCGTCGCGTCGGATGTCTCGCGCGCCGTGTCGCCGTTGCGATGACGTCCGCGGTCGAGGTTGCGGCCCTTTGGCGTGAAGTAGCGCGCCGTCGTCAGCTTGAGCCGGAACGGCAGGTCCTTCCACTCGTAGATCGTGTTGACGACACCTTTGCCATACGTCGCTTCGCCGACGATGCGTGCGCGGTCGTGGTCTTGCAGCGCGCCGGCGAGCACTTCGCTGGCGCTGGCCGACGACTCGTTGACGAGCAGCACGAGCGGCAAGTCCGGGAACGTGCATTTCGTGGCGTCGGCGTCGAATCGCTCCAGCACTTCGGAGTCGCGGCGGCGCATCGACACGAGGTTGCCTTCGCGAACGAACATGCGCGCGATCGCGATGGCCTCGTCGAGATTGCCGCCGAGATCGAATCGCAGATCGAGCACGAGGCCTTGCAAGCGCGCCCCTGGCTCGTTGCGCAGCGCATCGAGGTCGGCTTGCAGCGCCTTTGCGACGCCGACGTGAAAGTCCGCGAGGTGTGAGTAGGCGAGGCCGCGATCGCGATCGAGCCATTGGGTCCACTTCACGCTGCGCTTCTGCAACGCGGCGCGCTCGATCTGGACTTCGCGCTCTGGCTCTGCGCCGCGCAGGATCGCAATCGTCACCTTGGAGCCAGACGGACCGCGCAGTCGGTCTTGCGCAAGCCGCGCGCGCTCGTCGCTGGCCATCGCGTCGAGGCGTGCGCCATCGACTGCGACGATGCGATCGCCGGGCTCCAATCCTGCGCGATCACCAGGGCCACCTTCGATCGGCGTGCGCACGAACACGCCGTCGTCCGCGAAGTGCAGCACGACGCCGATCCCGTCATACGAGCCCGTGGTCTCTTCGACGAATTGCGCGACCTCGCTCTTCGGCACATAGCGGCTGTAGTCGTCGAGGCGCGCCATTGCGCCGATGGCGCGATCGAGCAGTTCTGCGCCGTCGACGCGATCGACATAGGAGCGCTCGATCTCCTCGTAGACGAGTTGCAGAGCTGTGCTCTGCGGGTCCGGCAGCGGCGTTCTGCGGCCGAGCGTGACGCCGAGCACGAACGCGAGGAACACGATGACCCAGTTGGCCACGAGGAACCACAGAGGCAATCGCGCTTGCGTCATTGTGCGCAGCGTAGGAGGCCCGATGGCAATCGCCAGTCGCGTCAGCGCAGCGCCACGGCTGCGATGCCGTCCGCCATCGCGCAACGATGTGTCGCGAATGCGCGCGCGAACGCGGGGAAGCGCTTTGGATACTCGCGCTGCACGGCAGCGAGGATGTCGTCGGCGCATGCCGGGTCGACGATGGCTCCGCTCGCGCCGCAATCGCCGCCGCCGAGCATGCGCTCGCCAAACGACCCTGGGTGCGCGCGCGCGATCTCACACATGCCTTCGAGTTCGGACCCGCTGATGCAGTAGTCGGAGCGCAGCGAGATCCCGTCTTCGCGCATGCAGCGGCCGAGTTCGCGAGCATCGCCTGCTGCGAACGCGGCGAGCATGCGCGGGAATCGTGCGATTGCGCCGTTGAGATAACGAAGCCGCGCGGACAGGCCGCTCGGCGCATTCGTCAGCAACTGCAGCGTGCGTTCGTAGCGGTCGCCGCTGGCGAGATGTGCGAGGCTTTGCCCGCCCAGCGTTGGTTGTGCGAGCGCCACGATCTGCGCGCATTCGCGGACCCGTTCGGGATAGGTCGCCTGCTGCAATCCATGGCGCGATCGGCCCGTGTCGAGCGCGAGCACGCAGAGCTGCATTGGGTCGCCGCCCCATGGGATGTGCGTCACGCGATCACCTTCCGGCTGGTATCGCACCGCGGCGCCGCGTTGCGCATGGGCGATGACGAGCGGATCGAGGATGCCGCACTGCGAGCCGAGATGCTCGTTCTCGATGGCCTGCGCCATGCGCGCGAGTTCCATGCGATCTGCGAGCAGAGCGCGCGGCTCGACCGCGAACGTGAGCAACAAGGCGATGGAGAGTGCTGCGCTGCGCGACATGCCGCCGCCGGGGATCTCGCTGTAGACCACGGCGTCGAAGCCGCGTCGCACCGCGTGCCCGCGGCTGCGCAGCACGTCCGCAGCGCCATGTGCGAACGGGCTCCAATCGGAGGCGGCAGCGTTGCGTGAGGCCTTCTGCGGGGTCGCAGGGTCGAACACGACCACTCCGTCGTCAGGGCGATTGCAGCTGAAGAGGCGCGCGGTGCGCGTCGAGTTGTCGCGCGCCGCGATCCACAAGAACCGATCGATGCCGATGCCGAGAAGTTCTGCGCCGTTGTAGTCGCCGTGCTCGACGCCAAGGCACAGCCGCGAGGAGATGCGCCAAGTGAAGCCGTCGTCGATGCAGAGTCCGCGCTCGGTGGCAGCCTGACGCAAGCGATGGGGCGCAACGGCTTGCGACGATTGGGGCTCTCGGTCCATGCCGTTCATTGGCCGCCTGCGCGCGTGGTCCTCGAGTGCGCACGTTTCCACTGCGCCAAACACAGGCCAGAAAGAAGGAGACGCATGACGGGGGATAGTGGGTTCCGTGGGGTCCGTACTTTTCTGCATGCCTACGCGAAATTGCGCATGGCGTTCGATTGACGCGTCGGTGTGGCGCTTCGTAGGAGTGTGGCGGCAGCGCGAGGGACATCCGAGATCGCGCCGCAAAGGAGACTGTCGTGGAAGTGGAGCCAGTCTATGTCGTCGAGGCGCAGTCGCGCAGCCGCGCGAGCTCTCGGCGTTCTTTCCTCGCAGCAGGGTTTGCGTTCGCGTTCGGAGGAGCCGTGGGTTCCACCGGAGGCTTCGTTGCGGCACGCGCAACAGCGAGGCATGCGTGGAAGGAACGCGATGCCGATCTCGTGCGCCTGCAGTGCCTTGCCATCGAGGCACCGATGGAACAATTGGTCGACCATGGCTGGGAGTTCCTCGCGAAGCTCGGCAGCGAATACCGCGAGGACGAGACGCTTTGGCACGGATTCGAGCGCATCGCCGCGCACGTGAGCGATCCTGCTGCCGATGCGCGCAGCCGAGATCTCGCGCTGCTCGCGGCAGCGGTGCTGTCGAGGCCGAGTGAAGCAGCGACACCTGCGCGCACGCGCTGGATGAGCCTGTTGCGGGAGGTGCGATGATGCAACAAGGCAATGGCGGCATCAGCGGGCCAAACATTGCGACGCCCGGCAGCACGATCACCGTCAAGGTGTCGAACGGCGAGAAGACCGTCACGGTCACTGGTGGCGGCAAGATGAAGGACTACCCCGTGGTCAATGGTGAGGCGACCGTCGAGGTGCCAACCGACGTGCCCGCGGGCCAATCGTTCTGGGTCTTTGCCAAGAAGGGCAAGGACACCAGTTACCTCAGAGTGGAAGTCGTCGAGATCTAGGTCACTGAAGGAGGACCCATGCTTCGATACATTCCGTGTCTGCTCGCGTTGGCTGCAGCCAGCGCGCTCTCTGCGCAGCAGCACCACGTGGTGCCTGCGGGCTACGACAACCAGAACGGCGATTGCCGCGAGTTGGTGCCAGGCATCATGGCATCGGGCCGCGAGCAACTGCTCATCGGCCAGAGCCAGCTCACGGCCTTGGTCGGCAAGACGCTGCAGGCGATCGAGTTTCGGCGTCACAAGTTCCTCGAGCCGTTCCCCAGTGGCTTGTCGAACGTCACGGTGACGATGTCGATTGCGCCGATGTCGCCGCTTGCGAGTTCGCAGTCGTTCGCCGCCAACGTCGGGCCCAACCCGGTTCAGGTCTTCCAAGGCCAGATCCAGGCGCCGACGTCGCCGACTCCGCTGCCCAACGCGCAGATTGCGTGGACGCCAGACAACATCGTGCGCATCGCGTTCCAGACGCCGTTCGTCTACCAAGGCGGCACGCTGTGCGTCGACATGTCGGGCACGAAGTTGGTGAACCAGTCCTCTGCGATCTGGACCGCCGACGCTGCGTCGCAGACGGCGGATAGCGTCGTGACGGACCTCGGTCCAGGAACTGGCCCGACGTGCAACGAGGACGGCGATTGGAGCTCTGTCTACGAGTCGGAGCTGTCGGCTGGATCGCACGCATACATGGACGCATGCGGGCTGCCCTACACGCTGTGCGTTGCGATGCTCGGGCATCCTTCGCCGTTTCCGATCCCGCTGAACGCGCTGGGGATCGGTGCGCCAGGCGCTGCCTGCTACTTGGATGAGATCTACCAGTCGCAGCTGGCTGTGCTGATGCCGACCGCAGCGCCGGGATGCACGACCGCGTTTGCGCACTGGGATCTCTGGCTGCCGAACCAACCGTGGATCCTCGGCGCGGAGTTGGCGTCGCAGTGGCTCGAGTTGCCCGGCTGGAACGTGAGCAACGGCATCAAGTGGACGGTTGCCACGTCGATGCCTGCGCTCGACATGGCGATGGTCGTTGGCGATGTCGCGGGCCTGGCAGGCCAGCGCAGCGTCAACGTCGCGCACATCGTGCGGTTCGAATACACGAACTGATGCGTTGGATGCTGTCCGTCGGCTCATGCCGCCGACGGGCAGGATCCATGCGCTCCGCGAAGGAATGGCCCCGTTGGTGTGGGGCCAGGATCGTTGAGGCAGGCGCGGCTCTTTGCGCGCTTCAGTCTTTGTTCGACGATTGGGCGCCGCGGCACATGGCTTCAAGCAGTCGCTCTGCCTCGTGCCGTTCGCCCGATGTGTCGGCTTCGAGCTCTTCGATGCGCATCGCGAGTTCGCAGTGTTCGTCGCGCGCGATCGTGGCGCGCAGCAGTGGGAACACGTTGTGCTCCTCGCGATCGAGATGCTGGCGGTGCAAGGCCACGAAGGACTGCACGGTGGCTCGCAGCTCGTAGGGATCCCCTCGTCCGATCGCGACGCGGAGGTGCTGCAAGAACGGGCCCATGCGCTCGTGCTCCTGCTTCATGATTCGCGTGGCCGATCCCTGAGGAGCAAACCCAGCGTCTTCCAGCGCAGGCAGCACGTGGTCGTCTTCGAAGCGATGGTGG
>CAIYFF010000149.1 GCA_903925435.1 uncultured Planctomycetota bacterium
AGACTACAAGGTTGATAGGCCACATGTGTAAGCGGAGAGATCCGTTCAGCTAAGTGGTACTAACGGTCAAAGACTTTGTCGCGTCTACCGGTTTCCGTAACAGGATGACTCAGTCATCCGGTCGAAACTGGAGTCGCCAGGGCTCAGATCTGGTACGATTCAAAAGACAAAATGCACAATTCGCCTGACGTGTCGGACACGACACCTCAGGATTTGTCGGTGACCATAGACAAGGGGTCACACCTGTTCCCATCCCGAACACAGAAGTTAAGCCCTTGTCGCCGATGATACTGCTAAGCGGGAAAGTAGGTTATCGCCGACTTGATGAGCCCTGCCAGGGAAACCTGGCAGGGCTCTTTCTTTTTTCCGCCTCGCGAGCTCGAGGTCGGTGCCGGTTGAATCGGATGCCTGCAGAGGCATCAGTTGCTCGCAATTGACTTGAATCGCTCGCGTTGAACGGTGGGTGATCCGATGTTGGGGTTGCCCCGCCGAATGACCCGTTTGGAGACTTCGGCTGGCGGCTTGGGCGAGGTTTTCGGCCACCTGCGCGGCCGAGACTCGTCTCGAGCTGGACCCGTGAGAGTTGCCGCGGGTGGGTGTGGTTCGATCCACCGAGTGGCGAGAACCTGCTACTGTGTCTTTCGCGATCCTGTTGAGTTCGCATTCATCTCAGTACGTTTGGCTTGGCGCTGTTGGAAGGCGTCGGGCCTCGAGTGGGCCGGTGTTCCGGCATGCTCTTCTGCCAGGCCTCGGGAGTCACCGCCGTGCCGATGTTCAAGATCTACGTGGGAAATCTCGATCCGCGAGTCAAGATCGAACAGGTGCGAGAGCTGTTTTCGCCGTTCGTGACGATCGAGGATGCTGTGCTCGTGAACGACACCAAGAGTGGCAAGCCGAAGGGGTTCGCCATCATCATGGTGCGCGATCCGGAGATCGGCCGTGCGGCGGTGAAGGCGACGCAGGGCAAGCGTCTGCTCGGTAAGACGCTCACGATCAACGAAGTGATGAAGAAGGGGCAGGCCGCGAAGGTCGCCAAGGAGACCCGTCAGGGGCCCTTCGGTCCGCACTTCAACCGCCAGGGCGGTGGCCGCGCGGGGAATATCCGTGGTGGCTCCGGTGGCGCAAGTGGCAACGTTCGACGCGGCTTCAACCGAGGTCCTCGAGGCCCCGGATTCGGAGGTGCGACGGGCGGCGGAGCCGGCGGTAGTTCGGCTCCCTCTGGACCAGGGGCGACGGGCTACGGGGCATCTGGTTCCGGAGCAGGGGGCGGCTTCGGAGGTGGTGGGCAGTTCCGATCGTCTCGACCGAGCTCAGGCGGAGGCGGATTCGGTTCTTCGCCGCGATTCGGTCCAGGGCCAAGTCCTCGTCCAGATGCTCGCCCGGGGAGCGCGCCTGAGTCGGGCGGATCCTCGTCTGCTCGACCGCCTGCTTCTCCGCGTGACGATGATCGACGCGACGGTCCTTCGAACGGTTGATGGAGTTGAGCGCGGCGCTCCTCGTGGATCCGTGCAACTTGGATCCGTGCAACTCGGATCCGTGCAACGCTGATCGAACACGACCCGCTGCCTTTGCAGCGGGTCGTTTCGTTTGTGTTTCCTCGCGCGTGTTTCGTGGATGGCGGCCCTATTTGTCGTGAGTCGGCAACGCTCCGAATCCAGAGTCGCTTGGCTCTGGATTCGGAGAGCGAGCGGTTCGTCGCGTCAGGCGTTGGGTGCGCTGATATTGGAAAAAGAAACCGCGCACGCCGAGGCGTGCGCGGGGTTCGTGTGAGATTGGGTTGCTCGCGGACGAGCGCTGGTTTTCACCAGTCGCCGTCGTTGGAGCGACGATCGCCGCGCTCGCGGTCGCCG
>CAIYFF010000150.1 GCA_903925435.1 uncultured Planctomycetota bacterium
CGCGCCTGGGCGATTTCGGTTGTCCGGCGTGGGATCCGTGAATCCCGCCTCATAGAGAGCCATCGCGCGCGCTGCGTCCACGAGCGCTGCTTCGGTGTCTCCCGCCGCAACGCGCAGTTCTGCGCGGAGCGCAAGCGCATTCGCAAGGCGATGCACATTGCCGACCGCGTCAAGCAAGCTGATCGCGGCATCGAGATCGGCCATCGCATCTCCAGCACGGCCGAGCTTCTTGCGAGCTTGGGCGCGCAGCAACAAACCACATCCCCTGCTGTCGTCGACTCCCGCAGCCTGAGGCCGGCTGCGCTCTGCGACCCAGAACTCGGGGTCCGTTGCGATCTCCATCGACTCCAGCTTGGTCCACGTGCCGCGCAACGCAAACTGCTCGACGAGCGCGATCCCGAGGTTGGCGAAGCTCTCGCCTTCTGCAGCATCGCCGGCGTGATGCACAGCCCATCGCGCCGCTGCGAACGCAGCCCATGCCTTGCGCGGCTCGTCGGGCCATCGCCGCAGCGTGCGCTCGTATCGACGGAGCACCTCGCGTTGCGCATCCGCTCCCTTTTCATCCGCGATGGAGCCACGCAGCAGCAACACGCGGAGCACGCCAAGCGGCGGCTGCATCGCTATGCATTGTTGCTCCAGCGCATCGAGGTCTTGCAACGCCACTGCATCCCCGAGGATGCCGCGCTCCTTCTCGACGAAATCGCACCAGTCGAGGACCAGGCCTGTCGTCAGCGTCTCGGCCTCGCGATCGACGAGCCCCTGCCGCTCCTCTGCGAGATTCTGCATGACGCGGTCGCGCACTTCGGCAGCGTCCCACATCATCCAACCCGCGATGGAGATCATCGACATCGTCATCGCTGCGGCAGCAAAGCGCCGCGGTCGCCTCGTCGCGCGACGAACCCACAGCGTGATGCCGCTCATCGGGCGCGCTTCTGTCGGCTCCAACTCGATCACGCGCCGCAGTTCGCGAGCAAGCGCGGCGGCATCGCGGTAACGGCGCTGCGGATCGCGCTCCATCCCCTTCTGCACGACTGCCTCGAGATCGCGCGGAATGAGCGATTGGTGGCGACGCAACGGCACGGGATCGCCGCGCAACACGCGATGGAACGTCGCCTCGCGCCCGCCGTCTCCTGCAAACGGATGCACCATCGTGAGGCACTCGTAGAGCGTCACCGACAGCGAGTAGATGTCCGACCGCTCGTCCACCGGCCTGCTGCCGTCGACCTGTTCTGGCGACATGTAGAGCGGCGTGCCGATCACCTCGCCCGGCTGCGTGAGCCGATCGTCGGCCGACGGCAGCGCGAGCCCAAAGTCGAGCACCACGGGACTGCCGTCCGCTTGCACGATCAGGTTCTGCGGCTTGAGGTCGCGGTGCACGACGCCGCCCTGATGCGCGGTGTGCAGCGCGTCCGCCACGCGCGCGAAGTACTCGAGCAGAGCACGCAAGGTCGTCGGTCGATCGGTCGTCGGAGCCCCGTCGATGTCGACCCATGGAGCCGCCGAAACGAGGTCGAGCTCGCTGCGCGCGCGCGCCCTTGCGATGCGGCTTGCCAGCGTGTCGCCGTCATAGAACGGCAGCACGAGGTAGACCCGCGAACCCTCCTCGAGGATGTCGAGCACCTTGGCGATGCCCGGGTGCTCCAACTTGCCCAGCACGCGCGCCTCGCGGCGAAGTCGATCGTGGCCTGGATCGTTGGGCTCCGCGTCGCCGCGCAGCGCCTTCACGACCACGGCGCGCGACAACTGCGGATCCCTGGCAAGCCAAGCGCGCCCCATGCCGCCCTCGCCGATCACGCGGATCAGCTCATAGCGGCCAACGCGATCCCCACTGCGGAGGTCCTGCGCCACCAGTGCCGTAGAGCCGCCGACCGACTGCCGCGCGAGGTTGGCATGCTCTGCGCGCACGAAGTCCTCGATGCGCGAGAACTCATCCACGTAGCGCTCGACTGGGGCGAGCCGATCGTGCTCCTGGTCTTCGAGCATCCGCACGAGGAAGCGGGTGCGCTCCGTGGGGGCAGGGTCCGTCGACGGGCCGAGGCCACCATGCGGCTCGGTTGGTCGGTTTGGCTGCGGCTCGTTCGCCTGGGTCATCTCCCCTAAGAACCGGTGCCAAGGGAGTTCGTGACAGATTCTTTTGCGACGAGCGGCCTGGGACGGGTCGCCCCTCTCGTCGCGGGCGTTGCCCGACTGCGCGAGTGACGTAGCCTTCTGCTCCGTGGAACCCGCAATACCCCCCACCGAACGCCGGCGACGCCCGCGCGCGCTCGCCGAGTTCTCGGTCACGCTGCGTCGCGGCACCTCGCCGCTCGCCACCACGGCCAAGGACGTCTCCGAACTCGGCATCGCGGTGCGCAGCAAGACGCGATTGCCCATGCGCGAGCCGCTGGAGATCGAACTCGCGCTGCCGGACACGCAAGGCTTGCCGATCATCAAAGGCCACGTCGTCCGCTGCCTGCCTGTCGATGCGACCGGCCGCGAGCACTACATCGCGATCTCGTTCACGGATGTGCCGCCCAAGACGCGCGCGGCGATCTTCACGTTCGTGAAGCGCGGCGAGCCAGCGCGCTGACGACCGGCGCTCGGCGGGTTGCCAATCCAATCGCGCGCTAGCGGTTTGCTCCGTCGAGGACGTGTTCGCCGACGAGGGAAGCGTGCGCAGCGCCGTTCGATGGCTTTGCCGCCATGCGTCGCCATGTTGCGAGCGTGCGGTCCGCGACATCGTCCCACGTGAACTTCTGCGCCTGCAACGGACCGCGTTCGCGCATCGTGCGCACGACCTGCGGATCGTCGATCAAACGGAGCAGCGCGCGACCAGCATGCTCCGCAGCGCCATCGAGCGGCACGAGGATGCCCGCGTCCCCGACGACCTCCGGGTGCGACGTCACCGCAGTGCCAATGACCGGACAGCCTGCGGCCATCGCTTCGAGGAGCGGGAAGCCAAAGCCCTCGCTCTTCGACAAGAACAACAGCGCCGTGGCGGACGCATACAGCGCGTCGAGATCTTCGCGCGGCAAGTAGCCGGTGAACACGACATCGGGGATCCGCTTGTCCGCGCACAACGCCGCAAACTGCTCGATGCCAGGATCGACCGCGCCCACCACAACCATCTGCAGCGGACGGCGACCCCGCGCCTGCAAGAACGCCGACAACGACGCCGCGAAGTTCTTGTGTGGATCGAGCGCGCCCACATGCAGCACAAACGGGCCGCGCACGCCGAGCCTCTGTTGCACGGCAGCGATCGAAGCCGTGTCTGGTTTGCTGCGCATGCCGTTCCATCCCGCGAGGACTGGCTCTGCGCGCACAGCGTCGATGCCGAGCGTCGCCACTGCGTCCTGCGCGGTGAACGACGAGTTGCATAGCAGCACGGAGCCAGACCGCTCGATCTGCCGCAGGCGATCGAGATAGGCATCGCGATTGGCCGCGGGCCACTGCGCGATGTAGTGACGCAGCGGCGTGAGGTCGTGGAACAACACAGTCGTGCGCGGATGACGGAACGCGCGCAGCGGCGAGTCGAAGCCGAGCGACAGGTTCATCGGATCGGGCACGTGCACGAGGTCGACGTCGGATGCGACGAAGTCGTCGACATCGCGGCGCTCCACGTTGGGCATGCGCAGCGCAACAGGCAGACCCACTCCGTTCGGCAGATAGCACACGAACTTTGCATCCGCGGCGCGGCGCGCGACCGCTGCGAGATGATGCACCGTGTAGTGCCCGATCCCGCGCGCCGTGGAATCCGCGTAGGCAACCGTGCGCAAGTCGACGCCGACGGTGAGCGATGCGCGCGAGCGCTGCGGCGTGAGCACGGAGCCACATTGCGCACTCGGCAGCGTCTGCGACTTTGCTTCGCGCGCGAATGCGACGACGAATGCAGTCGTGAGCCTTCGCCCGAGCACCGCGAGCTTGGGCCCTGATCGCTCCGTTCCAACGACGCTGCATGCATCGAGCACACACGCATCGACGGCGGTGCGGATCGGCCACAGCGGACGCAGCGCATTGCGCGGGCCGAGTTCGTGCGCGAGTTGCATCGGCTGCGGCGCCCATGTCATAGGCGCGCCATCGAGCACGACATCGCCGATCGCGACGACGAGCGCATCACTGCGGCATGCGCGCAGCGCGATCGACATCACCGAGGGCGCATGTGCGCGAATCACGAATGCCGCGGCGCATGAGCCTTCTGCTGGCGGCGACGCAGGATCGAACGCCACGACTTCGGCAAAGCGCGCAGCGAGCACGCGCAGCAGCCGCGGCCGCGCTTCGCCGACGACCAACGCCACTTCTCCATTCGTGCGCACACCGCTGCGCATCGCAGCGCAGAGCGCCGAGGCATCCTCCCAGAACGTGAGGTCGCGCGCGTGCGGATCGCGCATCGCGTGGCCAGGCTCCAACTCGTCCGCGGCGGCAAGCCACAGCGGATCGTCAAAGTCCGACGCAGCGCATAGCCCTTGGCCTGCAGGCGCGTCGTCGTTGGGCGCGGGAACGCGCACGCGCTCCAGCAATCGCGCGGCAATGCTGTGCTGCTTCGTCACCGCGGCGATGCGATCGAGTTGCATCTGCAACTCCGTCGCGCCGCAAGCAGCCGCGGTCTCGCGGTTCCATGCGACCCACGCTGCAAAGCAGGCCGGCAACGGCTCAGGCCGCGCGCCAAACTCGGCGACCGGATCCGCAGCGCCAACGAGACGATCGAGCAACGCGCATGCGTCGTGCAGTTCGATGCGACCAATCGGCGATGCGCGATTGCAGCGACGCTGCAGTTCTGCGCGGACTTCAGGCGGCTTGTAGTGCGCGCTCTGCTGCCGCACCCATCCGCCGTCGTCGATCCATCCATTGCGTCGCCACTTGTCCGCGAGGTACCGCTGATTCTTGCGCGAACCGCCTTCGCGCAGTCCGTCATTGGCGACGCCGCTTGCGTGCTCGTGATGGACGATGCCAGCATCCGGCACCGCGACCACTTCGACGCCGAGTTGCAGCGCGCGAACGCTCCAGTCGTCGTCCTCGTGCCAGAACAGCC
>CAIYFF010000151.1 GCA_903925435.1 uncultured Planctomycetota bacterium
GACTCCTTCGGTGCGGCGGCCGACGATCGTGACTTGCACGCGCCCGTCGATGCTCTCGATGTTCGGCAGGGTCCGCTGCAAGCGCACCGAGCCGAGGTCGGACAGTCGCTGCTGCGCGCCGCCAGCGGAGAACACGCGCGTGTCCTTGAGGTCGAGCATGCCCGGCTTCTCGCGCGCATCGAACTGCGCCATCAATTGCACTTCGCGATCCGACTCCTCGAAGCGACCGAGCATGCGGCCTTGGAGTCCGCTCGCCATCGTGCTCAAGACCGACTCCGGCGCCACGCCGAGGTCTTGCATGCGCGAGCGGTCGACTTCGACGATGACTTCTTGGTTGTCGTCGATGGACGGCACCTCGGCCTTCTCGACTTCCTTGCGAGCCGTGAGCCGTTCGCACAACGCGAGCGCGCGGTCCATCAGGTATTCGGGATCGCGGCCCCAGAGTCGGACGACGAAGTTGCGATCGTCCTTCTCCTGCTCGTTGCCGCCGCTGCCGCCCATGCCGCCGCGACCGCTCTGGCGTTCGCCGAGTTCGAGGCGCACGCCGGGGATCTCCGGCAAGCTTGCGACGATCGTCTTGCGCAGGGCCTCGACGGCTTCCTTGTCGGGTAGCTCCTTGAAGAACTCGAGTCGCGCGCTCTCGCGCCCAAAGCGCCCGCCGACTGCGTCGCAGCCCCATTCGGACTGATGCGCCATCGCGTGGCGTTCGAGCTGCAAGAACGTCGCCTCGGCAGTGTCGAGGTCGTAGCCGCGCGGGAACTTGAAGTGGATCGTGAGGTCGCCGCTGCGGAACGGGCCGCCGCTTTCGCCCGCGAAGTCCAGTTGCTTGCCAGCTAGCCACGTCGTGCCCAGCACGACGAACATCAGCGCGAGCGCGGTCTTCCGCCGTGCCAGGGCCCACGTCAGCGACGCGCGATTGATGCGCAGCATCCACGTGAGCGGCGACCACTTGCTGTGGCCTTGTCCGGCGATGTTCGAGCCGCCGCCGAGCGCGCGCAGGCCCGATGGCATGAACCACAGGCCGACGAACAAGCTCGCCATCAGCGCGACCGACAACGGAATGCCGACCGATCCCATGAGCGCGCGCGAGTTGCGCGAGCCCATGAAGGCCAGCGGCAAGAACACGACGACCGTCGTCAGCGTCGACATCGTGACGGCGAGGCCGACTTCGCGCGCGCCTTCGATGCACGCGTCGCGCACCGAACGTCCGAGGTCGCGGTAGCGGCGCACGTTCTCGAGCACGACGACCGAGTTGTCGACGACCATGCCGACCGCGAGCGTGAGGCCCGCCATCGTGCAGATGTCGAGCGAGTCGCCGGCGAAGAACATCCAGCCCGTGGCGACCAGCAGCGTGATCGGGATCGACAGCGCCACGACGAACGTCATCGACAGGTTGCGCACGAACAGCCACAGCACGACGAGCGCGAGCACGCCGCCTTGGATCGCCGTGCTGACGAGATTGGCGAGGCCTTCGCGGATGAACTTGCCCTGGTCGAACAGGAAGCGCGCGTCGAAGCCCGACAAGCGCGCGTCTTGCTTGATCTCCTCGACCATGCGGTGGAGGCCGTCACTCGCGTCGACCGGGTTGGCATCGGCGCCCGCGCGCACGATCGCCGTGTAGGTGTACTTGCCGTTGTAGCGCGACAGGTTGTCGCGGACCTCGGGCACGCGCTCGATGACGGCAACGTCCTGCAACTTCACGCCTGAGCGCAGCGGCAGTTCGGCGATCTCTTGCGTGCCGTGGAACTTGCTGTCGACGCGCAGCAGGTAGCTCTTCGTGCCGCCTGCGACCTCGAGTTCGCCGCACGGCTCCGCGAAGTTGTCGCGCGACAGCTTGGCCAGCACATCGCGGAAGTCGAGGTTGAGCGCGAGCAGCTTGTCGCGGTCGAACCAGATCTTGATCGTTTCATCGCGCAGGCCCCACACGTCGACGCGGCCGACGCCTGCGACCGACTCGAGCCGCGGTCGAATCACTTCGTCGACGAGGTGATCCCAGTTGGGATCGCGCGCAGGCGTCAGCAACTGCAAGAACGCGAGCGGCGCGGAACTGCCGTCCTCCTTCCACAGGAAGTAGCGATCGACGCCGGCTGGCCACTGCGACTTCGCGCGTTGGATGCGATCGCGCACTTCGCCGGCCGCGAGGCTTGGGTCGAGCGCCTCGTCGATCTGGATGCTGACGCGCGCGCCTTCGTCGTAGGCGTTGCTGCGGATGTCGCGCAGGCCGGGGATCGTGCGGAGCATCTCGACGAGCGGCTCGGCGACCTTCTCCTGCACTTCTTGCGGCGCCATCGAGCCAGGCACGTTGACCCAGATGTTGATCTCGTTGGTGCCAAGGCCGGACGGCAAGAAGCGAAGCGGCAATCGATCGACGGCAACCGCGCCGATCAGCAGGATCGCGAGCACTGCCATCAAAGTCGTCACGGGGCGGTCGACGAACAAGCCGATGAGCCCGGCTCGCGGCGCAGTCTCAGGGCGATCGTTCATGAGACCTTCCTCTTCTTCGCGGTCAGCGCGTAGACCACGGGCACCAGCACGAGCGTGAGCAGCGTGGAGCTGGAGAGCCCTGCGATCACGGTGATCGCCATGGGCGCGCGCAGTTCGAGGCCGTCGGTGCTGCCGCCGAGGTAGGGGATCCACGTCAGCCAACCGGTCTGCGGCAAGAGGCCGATCAGCGTCGTCAGCGTCGTCATCAACACCGGGCGCACGCGGCTGCTGCTTCCTTCGATGATCGCGTCCACGAGCGGCATGCCCTCTTCGCGCAGTTGGTTGATCTGGTCGATCAAGATGATCGCGTTGTTGACCACGATGCCCGCGAGCACGATCGCGCCGAGGAACACGATCACCGACAAGTCGGTGTTGGTCACGTCGAGCGCGAACACGACGCCGATGGTCGCGAGCGGCACCGACACGAGGATCACGAGCGGCTGCACGATGCTCTCGAACTGCGACGCCATGACGACGTAGACCAAGAAGATCGCGAGCAGCAATGCGAGCGTGAGCGACGACTGGCTTCGCTCCAGCTCTTCCTTCTGGCCGCCGATGCGCGCTTCGGTTCCACGCGGCATTTCGATCGACGCGAGCGCCGCTTCGACTTCGAGCTGCGTGCGCGCGAGGTCGAAGCCGGACATCGTCGCGGACACTTCCGCGCCGCGCACGTTGCCAAAGCGCCGGATCTCGCTCGGGCCTTCGCGGCGAACGATCTCGGCCACGGAGCGCAGCGGGATCTCGGGCACGCCGAGCGGGTTGACATTGAGTTCGCGCAGCGCGGCTTCGCTCGCGAGCTCTTGCTTGTCCATGCGCACGCGGATGTCGAGCTTGCGTTCGCGTTCTGCGAACTGCGTCGGCACGTCGCCTTGCACCTTCTGCCGCAGCAGCGCCGTGATGGCGCCCGGGTCGAGGTTCTGCGCCGCGAGTTGCTCGCGGTCGAATCGCACCGTCAGCTCGGGGTTGCCGCGCTGGAGCGTGCTGCGCACGTCGCGCAGTTGCGGCAGGCTTTGCATCGCGCCCGCGACCTTCTCGCACGCTTGCCGCAGCAGTTCGAGATCGTGGCCGAGCACTTCGACGATCACGCTCGCTCGGAACTGCAACACGCTGCTCGTCGAGAACCGCAGCTCCTGCACCGCGGGCTCCTCGCGCACGATCTGTTCGATCTGCGCGCGCACGGCGGTCTCCTGCGTCGCTCGGTCCGCGCTCGCACGCAGCGTGACGAGGATCTTGCCCGAGTGCTTGCCCTCTTCGCTGTCGTTGAGTTCTTCGGGATCGACGCCGCTCGCGAGGAACGTGCGTTCCACGTCGGGGATCGCCTTCACCGCGGTCTCCAGCGAGCGCAGCGTCTCGTCGGTGGTGCGCACCGTCACGGAACGGGGCAAGTAGGCCTCGACCCAGAACTCGCCTTGCTTCACCTCGGGCAACCCTTGTTGGCCGAGCGACCCGACGCGCAGCAGCGCCGCCACGACGAGCGCCACCGCGATCGCGACGATGGTCCACGGGCGCCGCAAGCTCGTGGC
>CAIYFF010000152.1 GCA_903925435.1 uncultured Planctomycetota bacterium
ACCCTAGAACGCCTCTACCTCGATCCGCTGCGACAGCGCATCGAACAGAATGGCGGATCGGTGCACGGCGACGGCGAGACCTTCTTGCTGCTCGTCGACATCAAGCGCGACAGCGCCAAGGTCTACGCGCGCCTGCGCGAAGCGCTCGCAGGACGAACCTCGCATCTGACTCGCTTCTCGAACGACGCGATCGAACCTGGCGCGATCACCATCGTGCTGTCGGGTGACCGCCCCACTGCGATCGTCGCAGCAGAACCCGTGCGCTACGTCGCAATCGATGGTCGCATCCGAGACCTCGAGCAAGGCGCGCCGCGCAATCTCGTGCCGCTCGTCAGCGACGCATGGGCAAACGCATTCCCGAGCCGCTCGGTGGACCCGATGCCGGAGGAAGAAGCCGCGCGCCTTGCCGAACTCGCGCAGCGTGCGCACGCAGACGGTCGCATGCTGCGGTTCTGGGGCGCGCCGGATCGCGTGGAGTCGTGGCACGCGCAGCAACTCGGGAACGTCGACTGGATCGGAACGGACCGGCCGAAGGACCTCGCGCGCTGGTTGCGCGAACAAGCTGCCGCACGCTGACGCGCGCAGCTCCTCGACCACTTCGGTTGCGCCGAAGCGATCCGAATAGCCCATGCCTCTTGGGTCCAATGTCTCACGACTTGGGGCCGCGGTGCATATGGGCGAATGTGCGCCTCGACCTAGCTTCCGTGCATGGGAGCACTCTCCAGGTTGCGGCCGGACGCGCGCGTCGCACACGCCCGGGATCTGATGCTGCAGTACGCGGAGCGAACGCACATCGAATCGTCCGGGCCAAGCGCACGGCGCTACTTGTGGACGGACGCGTTCGCCGTCTGCAACTTCCTCTCGCTCGCGCGTGCGACGAAGGAACCTCGCTGGGAACGGCTCGCGTTGCAACTTGTCGACCGCGTGCACCAAACGCTCGGCCGCCACCGCGCCGACGATCCGCGACAAGGGTGGATCAGCGGACTCTCAGAACACGAAGGACGCGCACATCCGACGCGCGCAGGGCTGCGCATCGGCAAAGGGCTGCCGGAGACCCGCGCAATGGACCTGCCGGACCCGCGGCTCGAGTGGGATCGCGATGGCCAGTACTTCCACTACGCCACGCGTTGGATGCACGCGCTCGCGCGACTCGCGCACGAGACAGGAAAGCCAGAGCCGCTTGCACAAGCGATCGAGCTCGCAGAAGCGATGCATCGCGGCTTCACCGTGCGCGATCCGGAGGATGGCCTGCGCATGCACTGGAAGATGAGCATCGACCTGCAGCGCCCCCTCGTGCCCTCGATGGGGCAGCACGACCCGCTCGATGGATGGACGACCGGACTCGAGCTCGCCTCCACCGCACGGCGCTGCGCGGCAACGATGGATCTCGGCGGGCTCGCGGAGGCGATCCGCGACTGGCGCGAGCTCGGCTCCCACGTCGCACCGGCCACGGCGGATCCGCTCGGCATCGGCTCTCTACTCGTGAGCGCTGGCTACCTCGCGCAGTCCATTGCGCGCGGCGAGGGCTCCGATCCGATGGAACTTGCTGCGCTCGCGCGGGCCGCGGCCAAGTCCCTCGGCTTGTTGGTCCAGAGCGACGCGTTGCACCAGCACGCGACGCATCGCTTGCCGTTCCGCGAACTCGGCCTTGCGATCGGCTTGCATGCGATCCCAAAGATCGAGAGCGCGCTGCATCGCCGTGACCTCAATGCAACGTCGCGGATCGCGCTCGACAACGCGCTCAACGCGCTGCAGCGCCATCAAGGCCTGCAGACGGAGATCGAAGAGCAGTGGGTCGATCCGACACATCACGCACTGCCTGCGTGGTTCCAACACCTTGACATCAACTCGGTGATGCTCGCCACCAGCCTGCTACCCACGGTCTTCCTCGAAGCGTGACGCGTGGATAAGGCTGGCGGCGGCCGCTCTCTCCAAAGCGACCGCCGCCAAGCGATCTACACTACATCGAACGGATCGGGACCTTCCGCGCAGCGCTCGGCTGCACCTTCGGGACACGGATCTCGAGCACACCGTTGCGGAACATGGCCGATGCAGCATCCGTCTCCGACAGCACATCGCTCGGGAGATCGAAGCTGCGCTCGAACGCGCCGCGCGAGGTCTCGATGCGGAGGTAGCGCCTCTCTTCGCTCTCCGCAGTTTCTGCGCGAGCCCCGCGCACGAGGAGCTGGTCGTCCGTGATTCGGACATCGACCTCAGAAGGGTCGAACCCCGGCAGCTCCATCGTCACGAGGTACTCGCGCGCAGTCTCGGCGACATCCGCTCGCGGCAGCCAGCGCCCTTCGAACAGGGCTTGGTTTGCCGTGTCATCGCGTTCCATCGCACGAAGCCATTCGAGCGGCGCAACCATGCGGGTCCCGGGGTCGTTTCGCCCACCGCGTTTCCACTGCTGGAATAGCGTCATGATCTGCACCTCTCGTTGGACAAGGTCCGCGCGCCCTATGCGCTCGAACCGACCGACACTGCAACGTGCGAGGTCGCCGTCGCTTTCTGGTCCGCAGTGGGCAATGCGCTCGGCCACAGTGGTCCTGCGCGTGGTGGCCACACAGCCACGAACGACCAGGTCGCGCCGCTTGCGACGCAAGGACCGCGCGCCCACGATCGGCGCATGGACCACGCGCCGCAGCACGCCACCATCGGAATCGTCCGCGGCGCGGCCATTGCCCTGATCCCAGCGCTCGTGTTCGCGCGCGGGCTGACGCAAGGTTTCGTCTACGACGATCTCGCGCTGATCGCGCAGAACCCTGGGCTTCACGATCCCTTCGACTTCGTCGGATTGTGGACCAAGCCGCTGTGGGGCGAACAACTCGGGCACTGGCGGCCGCTCACCGCGCAACTGCTCGCAATCGGATGGGCGCTGACGCCGGGATCGGCGCTCGGCATCCATGCGATCTCGTTGCTGCTGCACTGCATGGCAGCGATCTCGCTCGCGCGCGTCAGCATGCGACTTGGCCTCTCGCGCGCGGCGGCGACCGCGGCAGCGCTGCTGTTTGCGCTCCATCCGGCCAACGCGGAGACCGTCGCGTGGTGCGCTTCGCTCAACGATGCGCTGCTCGCAGCATGCGCGATCGGTGCCGTCGATCAGTGGCTGCGATGGCGCGCAACCGGAACGGACGGAGCGCGGCGCGCGGCGACCGCACTGCTCGTCGCTGCGATGCTCAGCAAGGAGCCAGGAGTGTTCGCGCTGCTGCTCTGCCTGGGCGTCGACATGGCGATGGCGCGCGCGCAACTCGCGCGTCGCGCCGTGCCGTGCATTGCAGCATTGGCATTCACATGGATCGCGGCGCGCATGCTCGTGTTCGGCGAACTCGCCGCGGGCTTCGGTCGCGTGACCTATGCGCATCCTGACGCAGGATTGCAGACATCGCTCGCGGTCGGACTTGGACTCTTGCGACGACTGGCGTGGCCGTTCGGGCTCGACATGTTCGAAGGGCCAGATGCCGTCGGAGCGGGCTCGATGATCGGCGCCGCAGCCGCTGGGATCGTGTTCTGGATCGCGATGCGCCGAGGCGGAGTGGCGGGCCGCGTTGCGTGCCTGTTCGCATGCGCAAGCGTGCTGCCGCCGATGCTGACGGTGGGCAACTTGGGCCCGTATCCGATCGCGAGTCGATACCTCGCGCTCGCAACCGCTGGCCTTGGCGTCGCTCTGGCGAGCCTGTGCGCGCGACCTTTGGGCAAAGGCGTTGTCGCACTGCAGGCGCTCGCATGCGCATTCGGCCTGGCGACGTGGCTCACGATCCCGATGTGGCGCGACCAAGAGACGTTCGTCGAACGATCCCTCGCGCAACGGCCGAACGATCCGCGACTCCACTACATGCGCGGCTCCTTGCTGCTCGAACGCGCGCAACAAGGCGACACCGCAGCGGCGCAGCGCGCGGACACTGCGCTGCTCGAAGCCAAGCGATTGCTCGGCGACGACCTCGCGCGCAACGACCACCTCAGCACGCTGCGGCGCGACGTCGCAACTGGCCTCGCGTGGATGTCGATGTTCTACGCCGGCCAAGGCGGCGGCCCGGACTGGATGCGCGTCGAGCGCGCGTTCTTGTCCGTCATCGCCGACTGGCCCGACCGCGCGGACGCCTACGTCGGCCTCGGCGTAGCACGCGCGGCGAGCGGTCGCCTCGAGCTCGGCCAACGCGACCTGGAGCGCGCGATCGAACTCGACCCAGGCACCCCGGCGGCCTACTTCAACCTCGCGAAGGTCCTCCAGATGCGCGGCGACCTCGCGAGCGCGCGGGCTCGCCTGCTGGAAGCACTGCGCATTCGCCCCGATGACGCGCAGGCTCGCGCGATGCTCGGCGACGTCGAACGCCAACAGAGCGGCCGCTGAGCCCGATGCCAAGGGCACGAGGCGTCGAGCGATTCGACACCTCGGCTCATGCGATCGCCCCCTGCGTGCCGACGAAGACGGGCAACCCCCGATCGCATCGAATGCTCCTGCCCCGCCCAGACTCTGCGCCCGCCCATTCTCCACGTCCTCCGCGCACGGCGCCCGGCGTCGTGATCGTCACCGGCAGCTCGGGCCTCGTCGGCGCAGCCGCGGTGCGACGCTTCGACGCGCTCGGCCACCGCGTGGTCGGCGTCGACAACGACTTGCGCAGCTACTTCTTTGGCAGCGCAGCATCGACCTCGTGGAACCTCGCGCGCCTGCGCGAGGACCTTCCTGGCTACGACCACCGCGCGATCGACATCCGCAACGAAGCGGCGATCGGCGCATTGTTCGCCGAGTTCGGCGCCGACATCCGCGCCGTCATCCACTGCGCAGGCCAACCGTCGCACGACTGGGCTTCGCGAGAGCCGCACGTCGACTTCGCCGTCAACGCGACGGGAACGCTCGTGCTGCTCGAAGCTGCGCGCGAACACTGCCCGAAGGCGGCGTTCGTGTTCACGTCGACCAACAAGGTCTACGGCGACGCGCCCAACAGGCTGCCGATGGTCGAACGCGACACGCGCTGGGAACTCGATCCATCGCATCCATTCGCCGCGCAGGGCATCGACGAATCGATGAACGTCGACCAGTGCATGCACTCGCTGTTCGGCGCGTCGAAGCTCGCCGCGGACGTCATGGTCCAGGAGTATGGTCGCTACTTCGGCATGCGCACCGGCGTGTTCCGCGGCGGCTGCCTCACGGGCCCGGGCCATGCAGGCGCTGAACTACACGGCTTCCTCGCATGGCTGATGAAGTGCGTGCGCGACGAAACGCACTACGTCGTGCACGGCCATGACGGCAAGCAGGTCCGCGACAACATCCACGCAGACGATCTCGTCGCATGCTTCGAGGCCTTCGTCGACGCGCCGCGTTGCGGCGAGGTCTACAACATCGGCGGCGGCATGTTTGCCAACTGCTCGATGCAAGAAGCCATCTCGATGTGCGAGGAGATCGCAGGCAAGCAACTCTCGCGCAGCTACGTCGCAGAACCGCGTCGCGGCGACCACCGTTGGTGGATCAGCGACGTGAGCAAGTTCCGCGCTCACTACCCGAGTTGGAGCCCTCGCCACGCAGTGCACGACACGCTCGTGCAGATCCATGACGAGCTCTCTCATAGGTCGAGGAGCCGCAAGCTCGCGACCTTGTCGCACTGACGCTTCCCAACGCGCCGCTGATCGCCGCACGTCGCAACGTATGCTCCCGCCCATGAACGGCTCTCGCCTCGCCGCGCACTCGTCGCTCGCGCTCCTCGGCAGCGCATCGTTGTTGTGGATATCGGTCTGCCTCGGATGCGCCGCGCAGCGCCCCGACGCGACGCAGCAGGAGCCAGTCGTGCAGCATCCATTGATGGCTGCATCGCAAGGCGTCGAGCGCATCCTGACGCTGAAGCATCAGGACGGATCCGGCAACTTCGGCGTCGACGTGTTGCGCAGGCCGCGACTCGACGAGGCCACCGGTGAGATGCGCGACGATTGGCTGTTTGCGATGGCGGCAGGCCCCATTTGCTACTCCGTCCTCGTGGACGATGCATGGAACGTGCTCGCCGAGGCCTCGTGGCCCGTGACCGGCAAGAGCGTGCCGTGGTCGGACGTGAAGCTGTGGCGCCATCGCGACGCAGCAGGCAAGGAGCGCGACTTCGTCTACTACTGCTCGCGCGGAACGCCGCTGTTGGAGATCACCGAGGTCACCGACTTCCCCGTCGTGCACACGACGACGATGCCGATCGACCCAGGCCTCCCCGTCACGGTGTTTGGCGCGCATACGTTGCAGATCCATGCAGAACGCGGCGTGCTCGTGCTCAACGGCGTGCATGTCGAAGCCGAGCCATCGCCGCCGCCGCTCACGCACGCGGCTGCACCAGCGCTGTTCTACGACTTGACGAAGGACCCGCTGAAGCCGGAGCGCTTGTCGATGTTCGTCGGCCCAGATGCCGGCGACCAAACTCTGTTCGACAGCCAGTTCTTGAAGCTCGACGGCAAGGACATCTGGGCGCCGACGATCGCGCAGCCGCTGCGCGGCCCACAGTCGTACTTCGCGTTCTACGAGTTCGAAGACGCGGCCAAGATGGACCGCGCCAACCGCATCACGTTCTACGCGGCGCCTGCAACAGGCTCGTTCCACAACGTCGTGCAACTGTTGCCGACGCCAGATGGACGCCAGCGCCTTGCGGCCGGCTTCGAGGCATGGGCGTTTGCGAGCAAGCCAGGCCAAGCAGTGTCGAAGTGCGGCATCCTCGACTTCACAGATATGTGGAAGGGCGAGATGCCAAAGCACAAGGCGTGGCTCTTTGACGACCACAACCTGACGCATTCGACGCACAACCCCGCGTTCCGCATGGCGGAACACAAGAGCCACACCTACGACGCGATCCCGATCGCGCACTTCACGGGCGGCTACTACGTCTACGAGTGCGACGAGGACCAGAGCAGCGTGAAGCGTCTCGCGCATGTGCCGGTCGCGAGCGAGCGCACGGGCGAAGGTCCTGGCAAGCGTCATCCACGGATGGCCATCGGCGAGTGGCTGCGTTGCTACAACGGCGCGTGGGATGTCGTCGCGACGCCGATCGGTGACCTGTGCAGCTCTACCGACCGCGAAGCGTCGTACCTGATCGAACCTACGTGGGGCTTCATTCGTCAGTTCGGCACGCACATCGCGCGCGATGGCATCACGCCGCGAATCCATCTCCGCACCGGCGTTCCGACTCGCGGCGAACCGATGCGGGTCGCGGTGACCGGGGTCAAGCCCGGCGACTCCGTGCGATTGCTCGTCGCGGCGAAGAGCAACGACAAGCCACGCATCGACGCGAACCTCGGCGCAGTGTGGATCGACGAGGAAAGCCGCGTGGCGGATCTCGCCGCGATGGCGAACGGCGACTCGATCGAGTTCGAACTCGCGCACACGCCTGCATGCGCGCAAGTGTGGATGGTCGCGTTCGTCGAGAACAAGAACGGCGGCCGCGCGGTCGCCAAGTCGCCGACTGCCACCGTGCGCATTCGCGCCGCGAAGTGAGCCTCAGCTAGCCGAATGGAACAACGCTGCGATCTCGCGCAGCATCGGTTCCACGACCTGCGCCGCGCGACCGCACACGAAGCGATCGCGGCGATCCAGATTGGAGGGTTCCTCCAGCGCCTGCACCCACGTGACAGCGCCCGCCTCGCGCGCGGCGCCGAGCAGTCCCGCTGCAGGCCACACGTTGCCGCTCGTGCCAATCGCGACGAAGTGCGTGCAGGTCCGCATCGCGCGGTCGATCTCATCGAGGAAGAACGGGATCTCGCCAAACCACACGATGTCGGGGCGCATCGCATCGTGACCGCAGCGAGCGCACGGCAAGAAGCTGAGTTCGACGTAGTCGAGGCCGCGCACCTTGTGCCCACATCGCTCGCATCGCAGCGATGCCAACTCGCCGTGCATGTGGATCGCTTCGAGGCGAGCGCGCTCGTGCAGATCGTCGACGTTCTGCGTGATCAGCGTGAACGCGACACCGGCCTCGCGGCACGCATCCGCAAACGCGCGCAACGCATGGTGCGCAGGGTTGGGCTGCACCGTTCGCAGCTGTGCACGACGAGCTTGGTAGAAGCGCCACACCAACGCGCGGTCGCATTCCCACGCCTCGGGAGTCGCCACCTGCTCTGGCCGATGGCCCTCCCACAACCCGCCCGCATCGCGGAACGTCGCGACGCCTGAGTCCGCGGAGACTCCAGCGCCGGTGAGCACGACGACATGGTGCTTTGGCATCGTGCGGGGCTCCGCCTCAGCCTTGCTTCTTCGCGTCGCCAGCCGGCTTCTTGGGCTTCGACGAGCTGTCGGCCTTTTTGGGCTTCTCCGACGGCTTGCCATCCTTCTTCGCGTCGTCGTCCGTTGCGGCGCCATCCTTGGCGACGACCTCGATCCATGCGCGCGTGATCGTGATGGGCTCGGTCGGCTTCTGCGATTCGCCTTCGCCGCCAAGCGCATCCATCGCCGTCACCGTCTCCATGCCTTCGACCACTTCGCCGAAGATCGTGTGCTTGCCGTCGAGATGCGGGCACGGCGCGAACGTCAGGAAGAACTGCGATCCGTCCGTCTTCTCCTTGCCGTCTTCGTTGGCCGTGCTGATGAGCCCAGCCTTGTCGTGCTTCACGGCCTCGCTGGTCTCGCCCTTCATCGTGAAGCCTGCGTTGCCCGAGCCAGTGCTATTGGGGCAGCCGCCTTGCGCCATGAATCCCTTGATCACGCGATGGAACGACAAGCCGTCGTAGAAGCCGGCACGCGTGAGATAGATCGCGCTCGTGCAGTGCATCGGCGCCACTTGCGGCAGCAATCGGATCTTCAACTCGCCCTTGTTGGTCGCAAATCGCCAGTAGTAGTCGCGGTCCTCGGGGAACGACTGCTGCGGCGGCTCCGCCATCTGCGTGCGCCAACCGTCGTTCTTTGTGTTGGGCGCGTGCGATGCGAGGAACGCATCGAGTGCGGCTACGGCCTTGTCCTTCTTCGTCGTCGGATCGTCCTTGGCTGGGCCGGGGACTGCGGCCGCAGGCTCCTTCGACTGCTTGCCTTGCTTCTTCTGCTTGTTGGATTGGCCTGGCAATGCCGCTGCGAACAGCAGGCACAACAGACCAAGACGCGACGATGCGATGCGCATGCGCGCAGAGTAGCCGCGGTCCATGCCCCCAGAAAACGACGCGGGCGGCTACCCCGAAAGGCAGCCGCCCGCGTCGTCGTTGCCGCCCGGCGAACCGGACGGCTTCATGCCGCTTCGATCAGAAGTTGTCGAAGTGGATGCAGACCGCGTTCGACGACAGGATGTTCGCCGAGTTGAACGAGGTCGGGACACCCGTGCAGAGCTGGATCGACTGGGCGTAGAGGTCCACGCCAGCGAACGCCGCCGGGATGCTCGCGACCGCCGGCCACGAGGCCGAGCCGCCAGCGACC
>CAIYFF010000153.1 GCA_903925435.1 uncultured Planctomycetota bacterium
CAACATCGAGATCACGCCTGCCCTGCCGCAAGACCGCGCACGCGATGCCGAACTCGGCGAACAAGCGAAGAAACTGCTCGCCGACCGCAGCAAGCCGATCGACGGGGAGACTAGCAAGTCGTTGCTGTGGATCGGACGCCCCGCGGCCCCCGCGATCCTCGCCGAGTTGGAACAAGCTCTGTCGAGCCCGAACCAAGAGGCATCCGAACGCAATCAAATCCTCGCGGGCATGCTCTGGCGCATCGGCGGCGAACAAGCGGAGGCCTTCCTGCGTTCGGTCGCTGCACGCAAGGACGCCCCGTTGTGGATGGTCGTGAGGGCCTTCTGGCTCGAGAGCGATGGCATGCTGTCGGTCGCCGAAGCGTTCCTAGCGCATCCCGACTTCAAGCTCGTCGAGACCATGCTGCACAGCGGCGCTGCGGAGGGTCTCGCGCATCGCCTGCCCGCCGACGCGATCCTCACCATGGCCGAGCGCGGCGGCGATGAGCATCGCGGGTATGCGCTGTATTGGTGCGCGCAACGCAAGCTCACCACGAGCGAGAGCACGCGCCTCGCAGCGATTGCCGCAGCCGCCGCACGTTCGACGAACCCAGAGCTCGGCAAGGCAGCAGCCAGAGCAGTTCCGCATCTGCAGGGCAGCGTCGCGGGCCTTCGGTTCGTGCTGGACCAACTGCCGGGGTGGAGGGGCGCGCTCAAAATCGTCGAGCCGCCGGAAGACGTCTACGTCGCCGGCTCGAAGAAGTTCGAACCGCAGATTGCCGCAGATCTCTGGCAGCGAGCGATGCGTTCTGCGAGCGCGCTCACTGAGAGGCACGACGCTTGGACTTGGCTCGACACGTGGATCGACCGGCTTGCCGACGCGCGACTCCCGGGGCAGTTCGAAGACCTGCTTGCGCTGCAGAAGCGGCGCTCCGAGGCCTGGAAGACGATCGCCAGGATCGTCGATGCCGAACATGCGGTCGCTGCAATCCAGCAGGTGCCGGACCTGAACTCTGAGCAGGGCCGTTGGTTGCTCCAAGGGATCACCAGGCTCGACCTGCCGGAAGAAGCGGGAGCGCTGCTTCTCTCGAATACGGCCCACTACCGCAGCGAGTTGCTCGCCAACAGCGACCGTGCGTATTGGTTCTGCATGGCGCTCGCATCCACGGGTCACCCGGACGCGATGCCGCTGCTTCGAGACGCCGTCAAGAGCCTGAACTTCGACGTTCGGATCCTCACGTTCGCGATCCATCGCAGCCGCAGTGACGCAGCGCTTGCGATGGCTCACGAGGTCTTCGCGGATCTGAAGAAACAGCGCGTCCAGGGTGCGCCTCAATTGCTGCTGGCGCTGATCGCAGTCGGCGACGAGTGGGCGCTGGCGCAAATCGACGGTAGCGAGCAACCCCAGCCGCATCCTTACCTCGACGGGCCGGATGGAAGGCTACGCGCGCAGGCGTTCGGTGAAAGGCAGACCTCGATGCAGGGGGAGAAGAACCAGACGCCCCTCCAGTATCTGCTGACCACTGCCCCCCAACCTCCGCATCCATTCACGCTTGCGCAGATCGAACCCGTGCTGAAGCGGGTTTTCGCCGACGAGCAACGACATATCGCAAAGTCACTTGTCGGTTCGCTGCCGGACGCGAGCGATGACGTGGTGCGATTGCTCGCGCGCTACGACGGCAGCGCACTCAATACGGGCGGGGGGACGTACGAGAGCTGGAAGAAGATCGCGATGCAGCGCATGCGCGAGCAAGGCGGCAAGAACGGCTGGGCCGAGTGGCTCGAAAGCGCGCTCGCTGACGAAAGACAGCGCTACTACGTCCTCAACGAGCTGACCAAGGACGAGGTCCTCGCGCGGCTGACGCAGATCGAGGCGTTCGCAAAGGACGGCAGCAGCGTGAAGGTTGCCCTGGACGCTTTGCTGCGCGCAGGACATCCCGTCGACGTGATCGAGTTGCTGACCTCGAACAACGGCGCCGCGAAGGATTGGGCATTCGACCGCGTGTGCAAGGGTGAGGCCACGGCACCCGCCGCGACGATGCTTCCGTTCCTCGCGGCCAAGAGCCACCACACACGCATGAAGGCCGTCCAACACTTCGACCGCACGCTCGAAGCCGAAGCCGTGCCCGGGATGCTCGCGCTGCTGCGCGACCCCGACGGGAAGATCCGCGAAGCCGCGTCCGCTGCGCTGCAGCGCATCCGGTTCGCGCACGAGCAGGAGTTGCTGTGGGCGCGCGGGCAGAACGGCATCGACGCGCGGCCCGAGGCAGCGCTGGAGAAGTTGCTCGCGCAGGCGAAGCCCACCGAGCCGAAGCCAAAGCGCCTGCTCGCGATCGCGTCGCTCGGCGCGCTCGGCAAGCCCGAGGCGCTGCCGTTCTTGATCGAGTGGACCGAGGACCAGGACGCCGAGATCGCCAACGCCGCGCGCGCGGCCGCGACGCAGATCCATCTCGCCGCCAAGAAGTGACGCTTGCGCTGGCGCGGAAGTCGCGCCAGCGCGGCCAGGTGCACTGCAGTGCAGCGCGGCGAGACGGTTGCGTCGAGGAACCACAGCCTCGACGCTGTCCGTGCGCGGGACCATCGACCTCCGCCGCGCAGATCCTCATGCGAAACCAAGCGATCCTCTCGTTCCTTCTCGCCTCCGGCCTGTGCGCGCAGCGCGTCGCCGAACTCGAGCCCAACAACACCGTCGCGACTGCGCAGACGTTGACCTTCGGCCAGCAAGTCGACTGCAACCTCGCAGCCGGCGAACAAGACTGGTTCACGTTCACGGTGACGACGCCGAGCGAAGTGCACCTCACGACCGCGGGCAACTTCGCGGTCAGCAGCACGGTCGACACGTGCGTGCTGCTCTACGACGCCAGCGGCACGACGCGCCTTGCGTGGAATGACAACGCGCGCGGCAGCCACAGCGACATGGGATGCACGCTGCAACCCGGCGTCTACACGGCCCTCGTCGTCGGCAAGCTCGCGACGACCAACGGCGACTACGCCCTCGACTTCGTCGCGTATCCCGCGACCACGATCACCACGATCGAGGCTGCAGAACCGAACGGCGACCCG
>CAIYFF010000154.1 GCA_903925435.1 uncultured Planctomycetota bacterium
CTGTCGTTCGCGCCTGCCGCCGCGCAATCGGACTCGATTCGCTGCGACACGCCGCGCGAACTGCGATGCGAGCCGATGGCACTCGACGCCTTCGTGGCTCGATGCGAAGCCCAACTCGATGGCCGACACGACGCGACGATCGCGCACGGCACGCCACGTGAACTAGCAGGAGCGACGCTCGGTTGGCTGCGGCTCGGCCGAGGAGATCGCGCGCATGCGACGCTGCAAGCGCTCGCGCATCGCGCAGACGAAGGCGACCAGGATGCCAATGCGTGGTGGCTGGTCGCTCGCTTCTGGGCGCTGCGCGCGATGGCGCCATCATGCGATGCGTTTCACGAACCTCGCCGAATCCTGGCCGCGGCGCGGTTGCTGGCCACGGAAAGTGCACGAACCGAAAACCCGCCGCCCCTCGCGCGCCACGCGCTATGCGTGCATGCGATCGCATGCGCATCGGAACTTCTGAGCGCGAACGACGACGCAACCCATCGCGACGAACTGCTCGCCTCGGCGCGGCGCGAGTTGCTGCGCTTTGAGGATCTTCACTGGTCCGAGTCGCACTCGGCCTTCGTCGACGACACCCAGCGACCAAGCGCGGACGGACTGTTGCCCTGCGCGATTGGCGGGCTCGCCGCGACGGGGAATCGCGCCGAGCGCAACGCGCGCAGTTGCCTCGCATCGTTGCCAGTCGACTGTGCGTCGCCATTCGCGCTCACGGCGCGCGCTCAGTTTGGGTTCGAGATCGACGCGACGCTTGCGCAGTTGCTCGCGAATGCGCCGCACGCAGACGACGAGCCAGGATGGACTCTCGACTCCGTGATGTTTGCGATCACCGGCCTGCGGCTCGCCACCGGCCCCCGCGTCGATGCGGCGTGGATGCGGCTTCGGCCCGTGCTGCCAAGCGGCTTCGATCGGATGCGTGTCCGAGGACTCGCGCTCGATGGATGGCGATGCGAGATCGAGTTGAGCAGAGAGCGATCCGATGCCGCCGCGTGCGGTCGCTACACGCTCACGCCGATCGATGGCCGCAGCACATGGCGGCAACTCGTCGTCCACCACGGCGCGGAGACGTTCGTGGCGCCAGCGCTAGCGGGCGTCGAAGTCGAATTGCCACCGAGCAGCAAGCAACCCGATCTCAGTTCGCCTTCGACTCGATGATCACGACGACGCGGACGCTCGGCTTCGCCGCTTTTTCGCGCGTGGGCCCGGCTGGCCCAGGCGAGGCAGGCCCGCCCGCGCTGGGGAGGCCATGCGCCGTCACGGAACCCAACGGAATGCGCGCATCGACTTCTGCGGCCGCGATCTCGCCGTTGCTGACTTCGTAACCAGCGGCGCTGCCCGCATCGGCGAGGTTGGCGAGGAACGCGCTCACCTCGGCTCTGCTGCCCGTGACGAGCCACGACCGCGGCGCGCTGGCCGCTGTCGAATATGCGCGCCCCTCGGACACATCCTTGCTGGCATCGACGGGCGCCAGCGATTGCACCGAGAGGCCGCCGATTGCGCGCACGCTGCTGGCGAGATCGCCAAACAGCACATCGGCGCCGCCAAAGCGCGCGCCGGATCCAGGATTCACCGACGAGGCCTGATCCGCGCTCCTGGGCGCTGCGTTATCGGGCGCTGCGTTACCGGGCTCGGTCCGTCCCTTCTGCTTGATGGCCTCTAGGGCCGCGAGGCGGAAACGCACTTCGGGCACCATCGTGCGCGGAACATCGCCACCCGCACGCGGAGTCGGCGATTCGGGCGCAGGCACCGACTTGTCGCTCGCATCCGACAGCTGCGCCACGACTTGTTCGCGCAGGCCCGCTTCCGATTCGAGCTTTGGCATCGCCAACTCACGAGCATCCAGGCCCGCCTGCTCCTCGATCTTCGCGCGGGGCTCCCATCGGTCGAGCAGCGCGATCACCACGAGGATCGCTGCCGCAAGGGACGCGCTGCGCCACAATGCGCCAGGCACGTTGGACAGACGCAGCGACGGCAGAGATCTGGGCAACGGAGAACTCGGCGAGGAACCGCCATCGGCGGCACGGATGCGCTCCATCACCGATGCAGCGACGTCCATCGGCGCATCCTGCTGCGCGAGCCCGTTTCGGACCGCGCGCACAGTCTTCTCGTATGCAGCCAGGCGATCGCGCAGCGACTTGCTCACGCGCAACTCTGCTTCGAACCGCTGGCGTTCGCGCGGCGTCATCGCCTCGTCGACCCAATCGGCCAATCGTTCATCCGACTCGTGCGACATCGGTTTCGTCATGGCAAGAACCCCTGCAACATCTCTTGCAGCATGCAGCGGCCGCGATGGATGCGCGAACGCACTGTGCCACCGGGCAACGACAACGTCTCGGCCACTTCGTCGTAGCTCATGCCTTCGAGGTCGCGCAGCACGACCGGCAACCGAAACTCCTCGGGCAACTCCAGCACCGCAGCGCGCACACGCGACGCGAACTCACGTTGCCCCGACAGATCCGAAGGCTCGCGTTCGCGCGACGCGGGGTCGAGCGTCAAGTCGTCCGTGCCCGCGAGCGGCGCGTCGATCGACAACGTCTTCTGCGCGCGCTTTTGCGCCTTGCGCTGGCGCCACTCGGTGATCGCGACGTTGGTCGCAACCGTGTGGATCCACGCGATCAAGTTGTCGCCCTGAAAGCGCGGCAAGGCCTTCCACACGCGGAGGAAGACCTCTTGGAGCAAGTCCTCGAGGACGTTGCGGTCGCAGACGAGGACGGACTTCAACACGCGTTGCACACGACCCTGTGTCGCCTCGATCAGTTGCTGGAACGCGTCCGTGTCGCCGCCCTTGCAGCGCTGCGCCAACTCGAGGCACTGCCTGCGAAACGGGTCGTCGGCATACGCGGTCACGAGATCCATGCGGTCGACGGGTGAGGCGAAGCTCTCCGTCGGGGGCGCGGGCGAACGCGCCGGTGCGGCGGCAGTTCCCCGAAGAATCGGATCTCGGTCGTTGGTCACGTGCGAGCAGTCGTGTTCGTTGCGGCGCGCCGCTCATGCGATGCGCATCGGCGCGGCAGTGCGGCAAGGTATCCTGCGCAGCCCAACTCGTTTCCATCCAACGCCAAACTTCCCATGCCTAAGGACCTGTTCGTATTCCCGTGCCCGTGTTGCGGAAAGCAAATCGAACTCGACACGCGCACCGGGAAAGCGCGCGCAGCAAAGCCTCAGGACAAACACGGCCAGAACGCGCTCGACGACCTGTTCGCGTCGCAGAAGAAAGAAACGCAGCGCCTCGGCGACCTGTTTGACCAAGCCAAGGATGGTCAGGGCAAGCAGAAGGAACGGCTCGACGACTTGCTGAAGCGCGCGAAAGACGACGCCAAGAAGACCGAGGACGAGAAGCTGCAACGGCCCTGGGATCTCGACTGACGCACGCTGCGCCAGGGGCTCAGGTCAGCGCGAGCCGAGCCGTTCGATGGTCTTCTTGCCTTCGTCGTTCCACTGCGGCGCCGCGTCGCGATCCGCAAGTTCGCGCACGGCGGATTCCAGCGCGCGGATCACCGCCGTCATGTGCGGCACGTCGATGCGCGAGACCTCGTCGGTCGGCTGGTGGTAGTCCGAGTGCAGCGAACCCGCGCTGATCGAGTGCGCAACGATCCCCTTCTTGGCGAACGACAGGTTGTCGCTCGCGGCGAACAGCTGCTTCGCCATGCCGAACTCGACCAAGTCGACGCCCTGGTTCCGCATCGCGGCTCCGACGATGTCGGCGAAGTCGGAGTATTCGCGCCCCGTGACCCACGCCTTCTTCTCCTTGCCTTGCTCAGGACGGCCGAGCATCTCGATGTTGAGGTTGCAGCGGATCTTGTCGAGCGCGATCGGCGAGGACTCGACGAACGCAGCAGAGCCGCGCAGCCCCTTCTCTTCTGCCGAGAAGCACACGAACGCGATCGAGCGCTTGGGCTTGCTGCCCTTGCCGATCGCATCCGCGAGCAACAGCACCGCCGTGGTGCCCGTTGCATCGTCGTCGGCGCCGTTGTGGATCGCGTCGCCATCCTTGGGCGCGCCGACGCCAATGTGGTCGTAGTGCGCGGAGACGACGACGAACTCGTCGGGCAGCTCGCTGCCCTTCACGATGCCGATCACGTTGCTGAGCGGGATGTCGATGGCCGTCGCGGCCGCGCCCGTCCACTCGATGGACCACGTGGGCGGCTTCGGCTTGTCGAGCTCGACACCCATCGTCCGCGCGGCCTCAGGGATCGCCGCTTCGCGCACGAGGAACACGGGAGCCGAATTGCGGATGCGACGCGACAGCAGCGAACGCGCGCCGGCTGCTTGCTGCCAGAACAGGTTCGACTCCGGCACCACGACCACCGTCGGCTTGCGCGCGCCGCCCATCTGCAGCGTGCGATCAAGGCGCGGGTCCGACGACAGCACGACGCTGCAGTCGTCCGCGGTGCCATCTGCCGCCGTTCCCGGCCGCAACAACCGCACGTCGGCGCCGGCCTTCAACTCGATCGTCTCCGTCGCGTCGCCGACCTTCGCCTTCACGACGAGCGAAACCGCATCCGAGTCGAGTCGTTCACCAGGCAACGAATACGCGTGGCGATACCCATCGGCGCTGCCAGGCTCGAGGCCCGCTGCTTCAAAGCGCTTGCAGATCCACTCGGACGCGCGCTCGAGCC
>CAIYFF010000155.1 GCA_903925435.1 uncultured Planctomycetota bacterium
CGGACCACTCGAACACGGTCGGCATCGCCCGTTCAAAGTTGGCATGCGCGAGCCACGCCATCGGCTGCGCCGAGTCAGGCATCCAACCTCCGCCGCAGATGCGCTGGAACATGAGCCATGGCGCGATCGTGACGATCACGGTCATGGCTTTGCTTCGCAGCGAGTCGCGGCGCGTGGCCGTCAACGCGAACGCCATCGCGAACAGATCGGCACGAGCAAGAACCGCAAGGCTCGAGATCGACATAAACGCGGCGCCGCGCGCATGCCGCGCGCAGAACAACGCGCACGCACACAGGCATGCGAGCGCCGTCTCCTGCCCATTCTGTGCTTCGCGCAGCAGCAGCGGATTGCCGAGCCACAACAGGGCGATGGCCCATGCATGCCACGATTGCCGGCCGGCACGAAGCCACAACATTGCGGCAAGCGCATGGCACGCGAGCCCGAGCAATGGCGCGACTCTTGGCAGGTCGTCTGTGATCAACGCCACGACCGCGAGCAACATCGACCACAGCGGTTGCACGCCGCTCGTCGCGATGCCGTCGCTGACGCACGGGCCGTTTCCATGCGCGAGGTTCCACGCCCAGCAGAACTCGTAGAACGCGTCATCACGGAGATGCGTCGCGAGCGTCGGCATCCCGTGCCACGCGCCATGCAGGCCAACCCATGCGCTGATCGCAGCCGCGACGACGGCGACACGCCGCGCAAACGCCTGCCGTTCCCGCATCAGTGCAGGCCCAAGAACTCCGCGATGCGCGGACCAAACGGTCCCTCACGCTCGAACGGCACGTTGTTGTGCTGGTAGCCGATGGCTTCGACAAAATGCGATGGGCCGCCCATCGCGGCCGCGAGTGCGCGCCCTTGCTGGATCGGCACGACGCGATCGAGATCGCCGTGCAGGACCATCGCAGGACACTTCACTTCTCCTGCGCGCACCAGGTTGTCGAACGGATGGCGCAGCACCAGCGCCACCGGCGCCCACGCAAAGCGCGCCTGCGCCGCAGCCAACATGCTCGCCGGCGGAGCGCGAAGCACGAGTCGATCCGCGACTCCCGATGCTGCGACATGCACGGCGCAGAACGATCCGAGCGACGTTCCGATGGAGACCAGCGGCACGCCCAGTTCGTCCGCGCGACACCGCGCGATCGCGGCCGCAGCCGATGCCGCCGCCATCAACGCCTCGACGCCGGGAGGCCCCTCGCTCGCGCCGTAGCCAGGATGCTCGACGCCGAACACTTCCATGCCGTAGTCCGCCATCGAGGCGGCGCCCTGCGCCGCACTCAGCAAGTCCTCGCCGTTGCCGACGAAGTACAGCGCAACCGCACGCGCTTCACGCTGCGGCTCGGCGATCGCGATGCGGAACGTGCGCCCACCATCGCGCACGGCCGAGATCGCGCGAACACGCGGGTGATCGCCATGTCCGCGATCGCCGCGGCCTGCGCCAGGAAACACGAGCGCATCCTGCTTCCACACGAGAAGCAGCACCACGCCCGCATAGGCGGCAGCAATCGACGACAGGATGAGGATCAAGCAACGACTCGCGCGACGGAGCACCGTTCAGCACGTTCGCAGGCATGCGTCAGCAACGCAAGGCGTGCGCGCTCAGGCAAGGTCCGAATCCCCGAGCTGGAACCACCAGTTGGCAGCCAGGAAGTCCGCGGTGATCCGCGGGTGGTTGATGTTGTGCACCAACCGTCGCTGCATCCAATTGGCCGAGGGCGTGTGCACGAAGCCCACAGCCTCCAGCATGCGCCGCTCGTAGGACCAATCCGGCACGACCGTCATCAACCGCTGCCGATTCTTCTCCCGCTGGCGGCGAACGGCTACCGCGAGCAAGGCGCGTTGCGCATCCACATCGCCCTCCGGCACGAGCCAATCGGCGATCGTCGCAGCATCCGGAGCAAGGCCCGAGTCGGGCTTGAGCACCATCAAGCCCACGAGCGCGCCGCCGCGTCGCGCGGTCCACGTCTCGTAGTCCGCGCGAGCAGGATTCTGCACGTAACGCCAGTCGAGGTAGCGACGGTCGCGCCGCATCAAGCACTTCTTGTCTGCGCGAACGCGCTCATAGAGCGCATCGACCTCGATCGGCATCTCTCGCACATGCTGCGTCTCGATGCCCATAGGCGCCACGACGTCATCCGCAGCGAGGTCGCGGATCATGTAGTCCACCACGCACATCTGCGTGTACTGCAAGTAGCGCTGGCCGATGCGGAACGCAGCGTCCACCGGGAACCCGTAGAACAGCGCGTCGCCGCGCGCCTTGCTCTCCGCCCAGAACGGCTCGCAGGTCAGCACGAACAGTCCCTTGCGCTTCAGCCCTTGGCGCCATTCGGGATGCGTCATCGAGTCGACGCAATGCACGAAGACTTCTTCGCCGTGCGGCGTGTCGACGCGCAGCGGCACGCCCGCGTATTGCGCAGCGATCGTTCCATCCCCAGCAACCGCGAGCCAAATCCGATGCCCTTCCGGGTTGTCGCGGTACTGCCAGAGCCA
>CAIYFF010000156.1 GCA_903925435.1 uncultured Planctomycetota bacterium
GCACAGCGCAACGCGCAGCGCGCCCTTCACCGGCACCACGAACACTGAGAGCTCGCGCATGCGCGCGGCCGCGACTTCTGGCTGCGGGCACTCGACCGTCACGAAGAACCCACCCTCGTAGCGCGGATGCCGCAGCGAGACCGTCTTGCACAGCGCCGTGAACGCATCGACGCGCGCCGTGAGCATCGTGCGCAGCGCGACGCGCTCCTTCATCGACGAGACCGAGAGCAGCGGGTCCGTGAGGCACTCGGTGATCGCGAGCAACCCGAGGTGGTTGCCGTTCGACCACGTGCCGCGGCAGCCGTTGGTGAGAGCGCTCTCGACGAGCAGCAACTCCTTGGGATCGGTCTCAACCGCGATGCACGCGCCGACACGCGCGCCGTATTGCGCAAAGCTCTTTGACGCGGACCACGCGACGAGCAGCGTGAGGTCCTCGACGAGCGGCGCGAAGCGATCGACCCAGTCGAACGGGTTGCCTTGCGCGTAGCGCGCGTAGGCGACGTCCATCAGCACGCACAGCGGCATGCGCTGCGACGCGGCCTGCAGCACCGGCACGAGCGCGTCCCAGTCGTGCGCATCGAGGGAGTAGCCCGTCGGGTTGTTGCACGGCGTGTTGAGCACGAGCAGCGCGCGGCCCTGCGTCGCGGCCTGCCGCGCGAGCGCTTCTTCGAGCGCGGCGATGTGGAAGCGACCGTCGCGATCGAACATCGAGAACGTCTCGACGCGCCGCCCGGCGATGCTCGCGATCGTGTCGTAGGGCCCCCAGTAGAACGACGGCGTCAGCAGCGCCTGCCCGACCTCGAGGAAGTTGGCGACCGCGAGCGCGAGCGCACCCGTTCCGCCCGGCGTCGCGACCGCGCACGAGTGCGCCAGCAGCGGCGACGCCCCGAACACGTCCTTGCGCACCGCGTCGAGGAACGGCCGCGGCCCGGCGATCGGCGCATAGCCCGCGCCGCGCTCGGCCGGGAGCCGGCGGTAGGCCTCCAGCACGGACGGCAGCGTCGACAGGCGCAGGTCCTCGTCGAGCAGCACGCCCAGCGTCGAGTTGACGACCGCCTCGCCGGCGGCGCGGCGGCGGTTGGCCTCGGCGTTGAGCGCGAAGATCGGATCGTCCCCGCCGCCGACGATGCGGCTGGGGATCAGGCGGCGGAGCGGGGTCGACTTCACGGGGGCGAAGACCATACGCAGCGAGGCTGCGGACGGGAACCCGGGTCCGGCGCGAGGCTCCCGCCGCCCGGGGTGCTCGCGGCTCAGAAGCCCAGCGTCCCGTGCCAGCCGTTGCTGAGCAACGGCGGCAGCAGGCAGCCCTGCCGGCGATCCGCTTGCTTGCGAAACGCGCCCATGACCTCTCTACGAGTCTGCGCGCCTCGACAGACCACCTGCGTGGAGTTGATGACGCAGATGGGCAGGACGCGGGCGTTCGTCGCGTGGGCCATGGACGACGGGGCGCTTCCACCCGACGAAGGGCCGCTGCGGATCGTCGTGACCAGCGACCTCTAGGGGTCGTGGAGCTTGCGGCAGGTCGAGTAGGTGAGGGTTGTAGACGTGCGGGAGGTAGAGGCGAGATGACGGACCCGAGGACTCGAACTGCGGAGGAGTAGCTGCCGTGAAGCGGATTCGTTCAATGGCTCATACACCAACCCTGACTGTTCCGAATCCTAGGACAAACCAAGCGAAGCCACATAGGCAACTAATCACTGCAGTGCTCTTGCGAGGGCAAATACTGTAAGAACCCAGCCCGACTGCTAGCAGCAATGTCACCAGCGCCGCAGCGGCCACTTGGCCCTCACCCCACATCATCACAACCGCCCAGGGCCCCGCCAAAGACCACAAGCATATGCCCCACGTAGGGGATAATACACTCGCCATTAAGCCATACACCAGACATTGCAATACCGGCAGCCACGTCCGCGCCCACCACCACTGGAACCGTGGATCGGAGCGATCCCCGGGGGCTTCCCGACGATTGCCCGGTATCGTTGCGGCCAGATGTGCAACCATTGCTATCAGGCCTGAGACCACGACTACCACAGCACATACAACAGTTGGCGTCACCACTCTCTCGCCTCAACTAATTGTGGCTTCCCCTAAAATACTCGATGCAGTCATCGACACAATCCTCGTAGTAGGCGTCCATCTCCTCGAAGGTCCAGTCCCATGCGGAGGCCTTCAGGAAGGCTTCGTTCTGGCATCCATTCTCGCAGTACCGCACCATCAACTCCCATTCCGAAGGCTCTCGCTTCGGCGGCAACTTCCTGCCACCTGGGCCAGGAGGATTTGCGCGACAGTTGTCATCATATGGCGGCCGAATCTCGAGGTACTGATTCAAACTCCACATGCAATCAAACGGGAACACGTCGCAGCACCAGTGCCCCGCAATATCCAACGCGTAACCAGGCCACTCCAATACTCCCGCCGGGGATATTGGCCCTACTCTGTCAGGCGTGCCCGCCCCAGCTCCATTGGTAATGAGATTGCCATCAGCATCGAAACAGCATTGATTCCCAGCTGACTGGCCGGAGAACTTTAATCGGAAACACTTCGCTGAACCCGGATGATAAACGTCGCTGATGCTCTTCCTGTCCTGCTCCACTTTATACCGTGGTGGCCTGAGGGCTTCGATGTCCTGGAGCGTACAGGGGCACTTTGGGATAAGGGCATACCAATCCGGATTGCCGACTAGGTAGAATCGCAAGGAGGCGCAGGCCAAAGACACTTCGGCCAATGTCGCATAATGCGTCGCAGCCGAGACTGCCCAAATCTCCCCATCGTAGTCCGGAATCAGCGGCAACTGCCCCGAACCACCACCGAGACCGCCGCCACCACCCGACGGCTTAACCCCGCAGCCACCGGTAGGCTTGTCACCGCAGCCGCCCGACGGCTTGCCGCCGCACGACCCACCGCCGCCCTTGCAGCCGCAGTCGCCTCCGCAGCCGCAGTCCCCACCGCAACCGCCACCTCCACCAGTCCAGCCGTCACCGTCGGCCCCCGGGTTCCAGGAGCCACCGTTGCCTTCGAGATGGAAGCCGGCGAGTGCGGTTCTCATGGGATCAGACGGCCGTATCGTACCAGGTCGGAGGGAGAATGCGGAACTCGGCCCCCTGGCCGGCAGCCCCCGCCTTGAACTGCATTCCGAACCGGAAGAGCTCCTTGAGCCCGGTGACATTGGCTTCTACGAAGCCGCCGGTCAGACTAGACAGGGTCGCGACCGCAGTCGCTCCGCTGCCCTCATCCTCGGCGTTCTTCGTGTAGACGGTGATCTCCAGGGGATTACCCGAGAAGGTATCCTTCAGGATCTCCGCCATGAAGACTGCATTGTCGGCACCGCGCGAGAGCCATGGGCTGTAGTAGATGTTGATGTTGGTGTCGAGAGCAACGATCTGCGTGTTCATCCACATGTGCGGCATCTCCTAGGCAGGCATGCAGTTATCGAA
>CAIYFF010000157.1 GCA_903925435.1 uncultured Planctomycetota bacterium
CGGCAAGGGACCGCGCGTGCCGTTCTCGGAGTTCGTGAAGGTCGGCGGCGCATGGCACTACCTGCACCGCATCGGCGACGACAAGGCTGGCTTCCGGCCGCTCAATCCCGAATACGTGAAGACTGGCAAGGTGCGGCTCGCATGGAACGGGCCCAAGCCGACGGCTCCTGACCAACTCGTGATCAGCGGTCGCGGCGACTTCCGCAGCGCGAACTTCGACGTCGCCGGCGGCAAGGAAGTGGAGGTCCCGGTCGGCGAATACTCCGTGGTCTACGGCCGCATCCTCGAAGGCAAGGGCGCGCGCACGCAGATGGCGACGATCTACGGTGGCGACAGCAAGCCGTTCCAGGTCGAGGCCGGCAAGATCGTCGAATTGCGCATGGGCGCGCCGTTCGCGCTCGCGTTCGAATCGAAGGTCGAGGGCACGAAGGCCGTCATCGACGCGTCGCGCATCAGCGTGCGCGAGTCGTCGGGCTGCGTGCTCGCGGAGCTGCACGGGTTCGCGGCGATCCCCGAGGTGCTCGCGGCGAAGGCCGAGGACGGCAAGGGCGCGAAGGTCGTCGGCAAGTTCGTGCGCTGCACCGATTCGGAGCAACTCACGGCGCTGACCAGCAAACTCCCGGACCTCGGCTTGATCCTCGGCACGATGCCGGTGCCACAGGGCCAGACCGACAGCATGGCGCTCGAAGTGACGCTGCCTGGCGAAGGCATGAAGGTCGGCCTCGAGGTGAAGAAGCACCCGCTGTTCGGCCGCCTCGTCTCGCCGTTCCAGTGAACGGCTCCGCCGCGCGAGCGCGGCGGAGGGAGTTGCGCGCGCTCGTCGGCGCGCACGTCGGGCCGCACTGCGTCAGTCGGTGCGGCTGCCGATGCCGGACACGCGCGGGATCACGACGATGCCCGAGTCGCTCACGTGGTAGCGCTTCTTGTCTTCGACGGGGTCGTAGCCGATCACCGTGCCGTCCGGGATGCGGTTCCACTTGTCGATGATGACGCGGCGCAGCTTGCAGTTCTTGCCGATGTGCGTGCCGCGCATCACGATGCACTCGTCGAGTTCGCTCTGTTCGTCGACGTAGACGAGGTTGCTCAGCACGGAACGCCGCACGCGGCCACCGCTGACGACGACGCCCGGGCACAGAAGCGAGTCGTGCACCTCGGCCTTGTTGCGACCGCCTTCGCCGCTGAACACGGTCTTCGCCGGCGGGTCGTTGTGCCACAACGTGTAGGTCGGCCAGTCGCGGCGATACAGGTTGAGGCTCGGGGCGACGCTGCAGAGATCCATGTGCGCGTCGAAGTAGGCTTCGATCGTGCCGACGTCGCGCCAGTAGGGGCTCGGATCGTCGCCGACACCGCGGAAGTGGCTCGCGTAGACCTTGCCCTCCGGGATCATGCGCGGGATCACGTGCATGCCGAAGTCGCCGCTCTCGTCCTTGGGCATCGCGGCGTCTTCGTGCAGGCGCTTCACGAGTTCCTTGGTCTCGAACACGTAGATGCCCATCGACGCGAGGCAGTAGCCGGGGTCGCCGGGGATCTCGGGCGGGTTGTCCTTCGGCTTCTCCTTGAAGCTCGTGACGCGCCCTTCCGAGTCCACCTCGAGGATGCCGAACTGGTTCGCCTGGCTCTTCGGGATGCGGACGGCGCCGATCGTCAACGCCGCTTGGTGCTCGATGTGCTCGCGCAGCATCGTGCGGTAGTCCATGTGGTAGATGTGGTCGCCGGAGAGCACGAGCACGTTCGGCGGCTGCCAGTCCTCGATCGTGTCGAGGTTGTGGTAGATCGCGTCCGCGGTGCCGCGATACCAACGGCCTTCGTTGCCGTGGTGCGGTGGCCTGCAGGTGATGAACTGCTCGAGGCGACGCGGCAGGAAGTTCCAGCCGAAGCGAATGTGCTCTTCCAGCGAGCGCGCTTGGTACTGCGTCAGGATGTGGATGCGACGCAGGCTCGAGTGGATGCAGTTGCTGAGCGTGAAGTCGATGATGCGGTAGGCGCCACCGAAGGGGACGGCAGGCTTTGCGCGATTGACCGTGAGTGGCTTCAGGCGATTGCCTGCGCCTCCGGCCAGCAAGAACACGAGGGTGTTTCGAGTGTCGAGGTTCGCCATGGGAGCGACAGCGAGACGAACAGAAGGCGCACTGTGCGCCGTTGCACAGAATGCAGTCGCATGCGCACCTTGCCCAGGGCTTGTATGCCGAAAGTCACGGGTTTGCGCGTCATGCGATGGTTGCCTCGAGGTGGGGCACGCGTAGGCTGCGCGGCTTGACCATCCGCGCGAACGTGACAGCCATCGCATCCAAGACACGCGAGTCCGCGCCAGCTCCTCTGGATCGCGAGGCCGGCAGCCAACTCGAATGGTTGCTGACCGACGGGCTCGGTGGGTATGCGTGCGGAACCGCGATCGAGTTGCCGACGCGGCGCTACCACTCGTGGCTGTCCGTCGCGCGCGGAGACGGTCGTCGTCAGCGGCTGCTCGCGGGAGTGGACGAACAACTGTGGATCGGCGGCGAATCGGTCCCGGTCACACCCGCGCACTGGCGCAGCTTGGCGGAGCCCAGCTGGCCCAACGTAGCGCGCACGTTCGCATTCGACCCAGTGCCCACGTTTGGCATCGCGGCTCCAAACGGAGCGAAGTTCGAGCGACGGATCGTGTTTGCGCATGGTCGCGCCGGAGCGTTCGTGCAGTGGCGCAACACGGGCGCAATGCCGATTCGGCTGTCCGTGCGGCCGTTGCTCGCTTGCGAGGACTCCGATGCGCTGCTCCGGGAACGGCACGCAGAATCCCCTCGCTCGGTGGAAGGTGGCGTGGAGTTGCGAGTCGAGGACGGGCAAGGCTCGGTCTTCATGGCGACCGGCGGTCCTGTGTCGTTCGCGATCGATCCGTGCTGGTATCGCGACTTCAAGCTCTCGGTCGACGAAGCGCGTGGCTACGACGGAACTGCGGATCGCTATGCGCCGGGCATCCTGCGCGTGGACCTGAAGCCAGGTGAATCCGCCGTGGTGGCGTTCACTGTGGATCGTTGCGAAGCGGATCCTGTTGCGGCGTTCGATGCGGCAGTCCGCGCGCGAACCCAGCGGGAGCAGTTCGCGCTGCGCGGCGCCTCGACGCTTGCCGCGCGTCTGCGTCGCGGCGTCGACGACTTCTTCTACCGCGATCGCTCGGGCCGTCTCGGCGTGCTTGCCGGCTTCCCGTGGTTCTCCGAGTGGGGCCGCGACGCATTCGTTTCGCTGCCTGGCCTCTCGCTGTCGGTGGGCGAGAGCGAGCGCTGCTTCCAGGTTCTGCGCGGAGCGCTGCCGTTCTTGCGCGATGGACTCCTGCCGAACATCTACGGCGATTCGCAGGCGACGAGTCACTACGGCTCCGCGGATGCTGCGCTGTGGTTCTCGCTGTGCGTCCAGCGCGTCTACGACTCCGCGCGCGATCCTGGTCGCGTGCGCGACGAGTTCGGGCCAGCGCTGCTTGCCATCGCCGAGAGCTATGAGAAGGGCGCGCCGCTTGGCTTGGTCGTGGACCAACATGGCCTGCTCTGCGCGGGCAGCGCCGAACTCAACGCGACGTGGATGGACGCGCGGACGGCGAATGGTCCGGTGACGCCGCGCGCTGGACAGCCCGTCGAGATCGTCGCGATGTGGTGCGCCCTGTTGCAGACGCTCGGCGATTGGTTTGGCGGCCGGTGGCAACGCGCGGCAAAGCGCGCGAACAGCGCGTTCTTGGCGCGGTTTTGGAACGAGCAGGCTGGCATGCTCCACGACTGCCGCCTCGGCGACGCGATCGATGCGTCGATCCGGCCCAACATGGTGATCGCGGCAGCCCTTCGCCGGAGTCCGTTGTCGGTCGAACAGCGTGCGGCAATCGTTGCGGCTGCCACCGAACACCTTCGCACTCCGCGCGGTTTGCGAACGCTCGCGCCATCGTCTCCGTTCTATCGCGGCTGCTACGAAGGCGGCCCAGACCAACGCGATCACGCCTACCACCAGGGAACCGTGTGGCCCTGGCTCGCTGGCTTCTATGTCGAAGCCTCGCTGCGCGCTGCGTCCATGTCGCAAGCATCGTCGGTCGCGCGCGAACTCTCGGACTGGCTCCTTGGCTTCGTGCCGGAGACGCGGCGCGCTGGGTTCGACCACGTGAGCGAGGTGTTCGACGGCGATGAGCCGCAGCGGCCGTCTGGCACGTTTGCGCAAGCATGGAACACCGGCGAGTTGCTGCGCGCGCTGCGCATGTGCGAGCGCGCGATGGCAGGCGAGCCGATCGGGGCGGGCGCATGATCGACGTCGTCTTCTACTTCCAGGTGCACCAGCCGTACCGATTGGCGAAGTGGAAGCCTGGCGATCGCATCCAGAAGCTCTCGTACTTCGACGACCCGCTCAACAAGCTGGTCGCCGAGCGCGTCGCCGAGCGGTGCTACCTGCCGATGAATCGCGTGCTGCTCGACGCGATCGAACGCACGGACGGTCAATTCCGTTGCTCGTTCTCGCTCTCGGGCACGGTGATCCAGCAACTGCGTGATTGGGCGCCTGCCGCACTCGACAGCTTCGTCGAGTTGGCGGAGTCCGACTGCGTGGAGTTCTTGTGCGAGACGAGCCAGCACTCGCTTGCGGGAGTGGTGGACAAGGACGAGTTCACGGCCCAGGTGGAGTCGCAGCGCGCCACGATCGAGGACCTGTTCGGCAGCAGGCCGACGACGTTTCGCAACACGGAACTGATCCTCGACAACACGATCTGCAAGCACGTCGAGGAGCTTGGCTTCTCGACGATGCTGGGCGAGGGCTTCGAGCGCGTGCTCGGTTGGCGCAGCCCGCAGGTCCCATACCAGCCAAAGGGCTGCAAGAGCCTCAAGCTGTTGCTGCGCAGCTACTCGCTGTCCGACGACATCGCGTTTCGCTTCTCGAACTCGAAGTGGCCGCAGCATCCGCTCTACGCCGACACGTTTGCGGGCTGGCTCCACGAGCTGCCGCCGCCGGCGCAGTTCGTCGGCCTGTTCATGGACTACGAGACGTTCGGCGAGCACCAAGGCGCGCACACCGGCATCTTCGACTTCATGCGGCACTTGCCCGAGGAGGTGCTGACCAACCCGAACTTCCGTTTCCGCACGCCGGCGCAGGTCGCGGCCGAGTTGTCGTCTGCGGGAGAACTCGACATCGCCAATCCCCTGTCGTGGGCGGACGTCGAACGCAATCTCTCGGCTTGGCTCGGCAACCCGATGCAGACCGAAGCGCATCGGGCGCTCTACGAGCTTCGGCCGATGGTGATGGAGGTTGCGAGCAAGCGGCCTGACCTCCTCGAGGCCTGGCGGCGCATGACGACATCAGACCATGTCTATTACGTCGCCACCAAGGGCCACAGTGATGCAGAAGTGCACGAGTACTTCAGCCCTCACGCTTCGCCGCACGCGGCGTTCGTGACCTTGATGACGGCGATCGACGACCTACGACTCCAGGTCCAGCGCGCACGTAGCAACGTCCGATGATCGGACTTCGGCCAGAGTCCGGCCGCCCCAGCCACACATTCCATGACGCGTCATCCTCAGCAGCTATTCGAGATCAGTTGGGAAGTCTGCAACAAGGTCGGCGGCATCCACACGGTGCTGTCGAGCAAGGCCAAGACTGCCGTCGAGCGTTATCACGACGACTACATCTGCGTTGGCCCTCTGCTCCTCACCGGCGCGGGCCAGCAGCCCCCGTTTGACGACGAGCCGGGCCATGAGGCCTTCATCCAGTCCTGCCGTGAGGCAGGGCTCCCGGTCCGCATCGGTCGCTGGCGTATCGCCGGCAGGCCGCGCTGCATGCTGGTCGGCTTCTCTTCGCTCTACGAGCAGAAGAACGGCATCCTCGCCGGCCTGTGGGAGCGCCACCACGTCGACTCGATCGCCGGCGATTGGGACTACGTCGAGCCCGTGCTGTTTGCGACTGCCGCAGCGATGGTGATCGAGAAGTGGTGGGAGGAGCACCTTGCGCCGTTCCATCGTCGCGCCGTCGTGCACGCGCACGAATGGATGACGGGCGCCGCGCTGCTCTACCTGAAGGAGCGCATCCCGAGCATCGGCACGGTGTTCACGACGCACGCGACGATGCTTGGCCGCGCCATCGCGTCGCTCGGCATCGATCCGAGCCAAGGCCTGGGCGGCAAGACCTCGCAGCAACTCGCCGAGGAGCACGGCGTGCGCGCGAAGCACAGCCTCGAAGGCGCGTGCGCCCGAGGCGCCGACGCGTTCACGACTGTCAGCGCGATCACCGCGGATGAAGCCGAGCTGTTGCACGGGCGCCGCGCCGACGTGCTGGTGCCAAACGGCATCGACCTCGACGTCGTCGACCAGCTTGCTGCTGGCGATCGTGCGGAGACGCGCAAGTCCGTCGCGAAGTTGGCGGAGGCGATGCTCGGCGAGAGCGTCGGCGACAGCCTCTTCGTCGGCATCGCCGGGCGCTACGAGTTCCACAACAAGGGCATCGAGTTGTTGCTCGATGCCTTGGGACGCATGAAGGACAAGCCGGGGCGCAACGTCATCGCGTTCTTGCTGATCCCGGCAGGCAACTCGGGCATGCGCAGCGAACTGCTCGAGCGCCTGGAGTCCGGCTCCAAGAACGGCCCGATCGGCATCTGCTCGCACAACCTGTTCGACGAAGAGCGCGATCCGGTCCAAGTGCACTGCAAGAGCCTCGGCATCGACAACAAGAAGGGCTCGCGCATCAAGGTTCTGCAGATCCCGGTGTATCTGCGTCCGGATGACGGCGTGTTCGGCCGCGAATACGAAGCCGTTCTCGCTGCGATGGACATCGGCGTCTATCCGTCGTTCTACGAGCCGTGGGGCTACACCCCGCAGGAAGCGCTCGCAGTCGGCGTGCCGACGATCACCACGGATCTCGCTGGCTTTGGCCGCTGGGCAATCCAAGAGGGACTTGGCGCGAAGGACGGCATCACGGTGATCCCGCGCCAGCGCGTGCCCTACGAAGAAGTGACGCAAGCGCTCGTCCGCGAGTTGGAGTCGTTCCTGTCGAAGGGCGGCGCCGACGCTTCGATGCGCGATCGTTGCCGCGCCGCTGCGGGGCACACCGCATGGAAGGACCTGTTCGCGAACTACGAGTCTGCCTACACGCTGTCGCTTGACTCCGTGCAGAAGCGCAGCACGAGCGGCGTGGTGCAGTTCCGCCTGCCGCGCCGTGCGCTGCCGTCGCCAGGCGTCGGTCCCAACCCGCGCCTCACGAACTTCGAAGTCTCCGCGACGGTGCCGCAGGCGTTGAAGGGGCTCGAGAAGCTCTCGCGCAACTATTGGTGGAGCTGGCAGCCCGGCATTCGCGAGCTGTTTGCAGCAGTCGATCCGTCGTTTGGCCG
>CAIYFF010000158.1 GCA_903925435.1 uncultured Planctomycetota bacterium
GCCGACGGCATGGCCCTCGGCCGCCCGCAAATCACGCTGAACGGCCCGGACCACACCGGCCGCGAGTTCCGCACGCAACCGCTGTGGGGCGTGTCCAAGTCGCATCCGTATCTGCACGACGGCCGCGCCGAGACGATCGATGAAGCGATTCGCATGCACGGCGGCGAAGGACTCGGTGCGCGCCAACGCTACGAAGCGCTCGAGGCACAGCAGCGCGCGGACCTACTGACGTTCTTGGAGGCCCTGTGATGCGCTCCTCTCTCCACTTGCTGTCCTTGCTCGCGTTCGCAGCGACTGCCGTCGCGCAGGGCGCAATCGAAGACGACCCGCGCTTCGTGCGCGGCCGCGCGCTGTTCGACAGGGCGTTCCATCGCGCGCAAGGCCTCGGCTCGCCGGACTACAACGGCGACAGCTGCCGTGCGTGCCATCAAGACCCGCGCCTTGGCGGCGCTGGCGCGCTCGAACTCAACGTGTCGCGCTTCGGCCGCGACTTCGGCGGCAGTGGCCCGTTCACCAACCTCGCAGGCGGCCAAGCATCGAGCAAGTTCCGCCTGCCGCAGGTCGGAGGGCGCGAGGAGTATCCCGTTCCGCCGTCGCATCCCGACGTGTTCGAGCAACGGCAACCGCCCGCGCTGTTCGGCATCGGCCTCATCGAGACGATCCAAGGGCCAACGATCACCGCCAACGAAGACACCACCGATGCGAATGGCGACGGCATCTTCGGCGTCGCGCGTCGCATCAACATGAACGGCACGATCGAGATCGGCCGCTACGGCTGGAAGGCGCAGATCGCGCTCACGCGCGACTTCGTCCACGACGCGCTGGCTGAGGAACTCGGCATCACGACGCCCGACGAAGGGCGCCACTTGGGCATCCGGACCGACGTCGATGACGTGGCGGATCCCGAGGTCGCGGCGAGCACCATCGACGACCTCGACTTCTTCCTGCAAGGACTGCCCGCGCCGCAGCGCGGCGGCTCGACGGATCCGCGCGTCGCCATCGGCGAGGCGTTGTTCACGTCGGTCGGCTGCGCGAAGTGCCACAAGCCGTCGCTGCAAGGCCAGAACGGCCCCGTTCCGCTCTACTCCAACTTGCTCCTCCACAACGTGATGCCCAGCGGCTTCCGCGGCATGGCGGAGCCCGGAGCTGGCGTTGGCCTCTACCGCACGCCGCCGCTCTGGGGCATCAAGGACACCGCGCCGTATCTGCACGACGGCCGCGCCGAGACGCTGGAGCAAGCGATCGCGATGCACTCCGGCGAGGCTGTAGCGGTGACGAGCGCATACGTCGCGCTGTCGGCGCAAGACAAGCAGTCGCTGCTGCTCTTCTTGAAAGACCTTTGATGCAACTGACGACTCCGATCCTTCTCGCAGCGCTCGGCTGCGCCGCAGCATCCAGCTGCAGCAAGCCAGCAAGCCCGAGCCCGAGCCAAGGCCAAAGCCCAAGCCCAATCGCAGCGAACGAGCAAAAGCCCACCGCAACGCCGGTGGACTGGCCGCCGTTCGCGATCCGCGGGCGATGGAACGACTCGCGCGCGCTGCGGTATCGGATCGAGGACGCCACTGGTCCGCTCCCCCATGCAGACTTCACGGCTGCGATGGAACGCGCGATCGCGCAGTGGAACGCATCGGGTTCCGTCAAGTTGACTCACACGAACGAGGAAGCCGCGGCGGACATCACGTTCGCCTGGCGACGCGGCCGCCACGGCGCGTGCGAACCGTTTGGCCCGAGCGGCGCTGTCGCGCACACGGGCCCGGTCGGCGCTGCGACCTACGTGCACTTCGACGCGGACCGCGCATGGACCGGCGATGGAGCCACGGCGACGTCGCTGCATGCGACGGCCTTGCACGAACTCGGCCACGCGCTCGGCCTCGGCCACGTCGCAACCAAGGGCTCGGTGATGCACTCGGAGCCGGACCGACCGACCGCGCCCGCGGACTCCGACCTCGCCGGGCTCCAGTCGCTCTACGGCGGCGGCGACGACGACGCCTCGGACCTGCGCATCCTCGCGGCCGATGGCGTCTCGACGCGCGCCGTGCTGCGTCGCGTTGCGCCCAAGGATCGCACAGCCTTCTGCGCGTTCGACACCGATGGTGACGGCAAGGACGAGATCCTGGTCTGGCGCACGGACGCAGCGGGCCACGGCGCCCTGATGGTCTACGGCTTTGGCCCTGGCCCGAGCCTCGTGCGCACGCTCGGCCCGTTCCTTGGCGCCGTGGCGCCGGGCGCCACCACGAGCGCGATGCTCACGGACCACGGCGAACGGCTGCTCGTGTCCACGCTGCCAAATGGACGCCGCACCGCGTGCGCATTCGACGACCTCGGCAGCGTCGAGGCCTATGCCGGCGAGCCGCCGCAGCCCGCAGCAAAGGCCGCGAAGCCGGACTTCGACGGCGACGGCAACCACGAGATGGTCGAGCGCGTCGGCGGCTGATTCGCCTGGACGCAACCGCGCACAGAAGCCGGACGCCCATTCGATGTGTCGGCTCGCCGTCGACGAACCGTCGGCAGGCCGCCGATGCACGATCGAGCGCGGTGCGCGTCCGAGAATCCGTCGGCATCGCGATCCCGGCGTCGCCATTCGTTTCTCCTGGGCGCACAGCCTCGTCGCCGCAAGAACTCGCAATCTGCACACACTCTTCACCGTTCGTGGCAAGGAGATTGCTTTGGTGGTTGCTGCAGCGCGCAGCCTGCGCGCAGACATCGCAACCAGCCGCCACTCCCACCGGCCATGACCGCGAACGACACCCCGAGCCTGCGTCCCTACAAGAGCATCCGGCCTCGCTCCGCATCGAGCTTCGGCCGGTCCATGCTGCCGCTCGTGGCCTTGATGTTGTTTGCCGGAACGGTCGTGTTCGCCTCGTGGTTCTTCCTGTTCCTCTGCGGCCTCGGCTGGAACCTCGTCACCGGCGCCTGACGCGCCACGCCGCGGCTTGAACCCGCGCGCACGGATCCCGACGCTGTCGCCGTGCTCTGCATCTGCGCCGATCGGCGTTTCCCTCCTCCACTGCGCCGCGGATGAATCCGTCCGAGGCAACCGCGAGAGCCGCATCGCCCCAGGACGCGCGGCGTTTCGTTCTCGAACTCGGCCGCGCGCTGCATGCGCTCGGCAGCCCGTCCTACCGCGTCGAGGACGCCATGGTTGCGTGCTCGCGCGCGCTGCGACTCGACGGCAGCTTCTTTGCGACGCCGACGGCGATCTTTGCGCAGCTTGCAGAACCGGGTGGCGAGCCGCAGATCACGCTGCAGCGCGTGCATCCTGGAGAACATGACCTCGGCAAGTTGGCGCAGCTCTATGCCGAACGCGACGACGTCGTCAACGGACGCCGCAGCGCCAAGGAAGGCGTAGAGCGCATCGGAGCGGTGTTGTCCGGCCCGCCGACGCACGGCCCGTGGACCGAGTTGCCGGCGCACATACTCAGCAGCGCCGGCGCAGCGGTGTTCCTTGGCGGCGGCCCGCGCGAACTCGCGGTCGCAGCGCTGTGCGGCTTCGTCGTCGGCTTGCTTGCGCTCCTCGCGGCACGCGCGCGTCGCTTCGGCCGCGTGTTCGAGCCGACATCCGCGGCGGCGACCGCACTGCTGGCGCAGGTCTTCGCCTCCGTCGCATCGACGGATCCCGGCGTGGTCACCGTCGCCGGCATCGTCCCGCTGCTGCCAGGACTCACATTCACGACCGCGCTCGCAGAACTCGCAGTGCGCCACCTTGCGTCTGGCAGCGCGCGACTGCTCGGCGCGCTCGCGACGATGCTCACGATGGCCGTCGGCGTCGGGCTAGGCGCTCGCATCGGCACGATGCTCGTCGATGTGCCCATCGCGCCACTGCCGCAGCCGCTGTCGCTTTGGTGGCAAGCGCCGACTGCGCTCGTGTCGGCGACTGCGTTTGCGATCCTGCTGCGCGCGCGCTGGTCGCAACTGCCGCCCGTGCTCCTCGCCGTCGCCATTGCGTTCCTCGGCGTGCGAATCGGCGGCCTCGTGTTCGACCGCGAGCTCTCAGCGTTCGTCGGCGCGTTCGCGGTCGCGGTGGCCGCCAACCTCTACGCGCGGTTGCGTCGACGGCCAGCGGCCGTAATGCGCACGCCGGGACTCCTGCTGCTCGTGCCAGGCTCGCTTGGCTTTCGCGGACTGACGACTGCGCTGCAGCAAGACTTCTCCGCGGGCTCGCAGTTCGCGTTCCGCATGTTGCTCGTCGGCGGCGCGCTCGTCGCAGGCTTGCTGGTCGCCAATGTGCTGGTGCCGCCGCCGCTCGACGTCGAGCCGGACGCAGCGACATGACGCGTCACTGCTTCGCTGGCGCAGCCTGCGGCTCCTCGGGCAACTGCATCGACTGCAGCGCCATCGCCTGCTCCAACGCCGCGAAGAACCGCTGGTAGGGTTCCGCCTGCTCGACGGCGCGCATGTAGAACTGCGCATTCGCGCGCACGACCAACTGCTTCTCGTTGCGACGGCGAACGGTCACGGTGATGCGCACAAGATCGGCGCGGTGCAGGAACGGGCCCCAACTGCGATACGTGCGCGTCAACACGAGCAGCGACTGGTCGTCGTACAAGTGATAGGTCGGATCGAACGTGCCATCGCCCTCCGTAGGGTCGAAGCGCACTCCCGACACGATGCCGAGATCGGGATCAAGGGCTTCGACCATGAAGCCAAGATCCTGCATCGTCGCGACGATCGCAGCGAGCAGTCGTGCGCGATCCTGCGTCTCGAACACGCGCGACTGCGCGTTGCGCAACATCACTTGGCTCTCGTCGGCGCGCCAGATCTGGTCACGCGCATCCGATAGCGACTCGTGCCGCGCTTCGAACGCAGACGTGCACGACGTGGCCAGCAGCGCAATCGCGCAGACTGCGGCGGAAAGGGAGCTTCGCAGCAAGTGGCTCACGATCAGCCCCGGTTGACGAACAGCGAGCGTTCGAGCGCAGCAAAGAAGGCTTGGTAGACCTCCGCATCCTCGATCGGCTTGTTGTTGAAGATCGCGTTGACGCGGATCAGGTGCTTGCCGTCGTCCTGCGGCCGCACAGTCACCGTGATCGCGACAACGTCGAGGTAGTTTGGCTCCGCGAACTTTGCGCCCGTGACGAGGCCAAGATGCTCGTTGGCTCGCTCGATCACGAAGCCGAGGTCTTGGAGCACGCCCATCACTCCGCGCAGTGCGACAAGGCGATCGCTCACTTCAAACGTGCGCGATTGGATGCTGCGCAACTTGGTCTGGGCCTCGCTTGGAGCGAGCAGGTTTGCGCTCGGCTTCGGCGCAGAGCACCCAGACGACAGCGCTGCGAGCGCAACAAGCATGAAGAACGGCGTGTGCATCATCAGGGCCTAGAGCGTGAATGCCTCGAGGAACACTGCCTTCGAGAGCTTGGCGAAGAACTGTTGGTAGACGAGCGGATCGCGGATCATCTCCATGCGCTGCTCGCCGGGCGGGATGTAGTTGCGCTCGAACGCGCCGTCGCCCTTCCACACGACGCGATGGAACATCACGCGCACTTCTTGCCGCGTGCCATCGGAGTTGGCGGGCGATGCGACGATCGTCGCCGCGATCTGCTGTTGCAGGTCGATCGGCTGGATGAAGTAGCCGAACGACAACAACAGCAAGAACACGCGGCTCGTCACCTGCCCCGACTCCATCGCGCTGCGCTCCTTCGTCGCGCGCAAGAAGCCGACGCCACGTTCGCATTCTTCGACGTGGAACCCGAGGTCTTGTAGCGCGGCCGCCGAAGCGGAGAGCAGCGCGTCCGAGTCCTTGGTCTCGAAGAAGCGCGTCTGCGCAGCCTTGTGCGCAGGCGCTTCCGGCGAGAGCTGGAAGAACGTCTTCGGCGGCGCGCTCTGGCACGAAGCCAGCAGCAGCGCGACGCCGCATGCGATCGAGCGGAACATGGCCCGATCAGAACTGCGTGTAGTTGTAGGCGAAGTCGCGGACCTTCTTGTCTGCGTCGAACTTGATCAGGATCGTCAACGTCTTCTGACGCGTCGTCGTGTCGCGGCTCGACGAGCTGCCACCGAGGATCAGCAGCGTGCCGTAAGACGACTTGCTCGCGTCCATGCGCTCCGTCGAGACCTTGTCGTAGACCCACACTTCGCGCCGCTCTTCGTCGGTCGTGATGATGTTGGGCGAGCCGAGCACTTCGATCACCTTCGCGGC
>CAIYFF010000159.1 GCA_903925435.1 uncultured Planctomycetota bacterium
AGACTGGGTCGCGATGACGCGACGGATCAACGGATCGAAACCGCGATGGCGCGGCGGGCTCAGTTGCCGGTGACGGCTTGCTGGCAGATCCGGAACGAAACGTCCTTGAGGCGCGCGAGAGAGCCGCTGCCGACAACCCAGTAGGTCGTGCCCGACTCGTGGAACACATACGCGCGCATCGACGCATCGTCGTAGCTCGCGATCGCGTGCGCGCTCGTCGCATTCACGTTGCGCACCGCAGGGTGTTCCGAGAACGGGTTGCCACCGCCCTTGGTCTGCAGCACGAAGAACTCATCGATGCCATCGCTGTAACCGAGCACCAGCGTGCGATCGCCGTTGACGGGATCCTCGGTGACCTGGACGAGGCTCTGGCGGTAGTCGCTGACCACCGACTGAATCGCTGGCTGGATCGGCGTCATCGAGCCGAGTTGCGGTGCGGCGCCGCCGAGGTCCGCATACTTGCTGACCTGCATCTTGGGCCGCCAGCTCCACGCCGGCTTGGTGCGGTTGCGTGGGCCCAACTCAATCGCAGAGCCCGTGAGCACGAACGAAGTGGTCTCGAGCTCGTTGATCAGACGCAGCTGTGCGTCGTATTCCGCCGAGTAGAGAATGACGCCCGTCTGGACATCCAGGTCGACCATCCAAGCGCCCTTGTCCTGGCGATTGGGATAGACCACGACGCGGCGCACATCGCGACCAAGACGACGGCACGTGCCGAAGTCGAAGATCTGGTAGTTCTGCTGTGCGAGCTGGGCATCCGCGATGCGGAACCCGCCGTGCATGTGCAGCAAGCCGGCGTTTGCGCGGTAGACCTCGCCCCACTGGACGCGCGCGCTGTTAGAGCTGCCGGTCGGCGCCACGACATCCACGAAGTCCAGCTTGAACGCAGCGTCTGGGGTGCCGTCCGCCTGCACGGTCAACTGCTCGCGCACCTGGACGAGCTGGCCAGTCGGATCGAGGAACCGCCGGATGCGATTCGACTCGTGCGACGCCTGGAGCGGCGCGGCGGCAATCGTCTGGAATGTGACCGGGCTGCCGTTCGGAATCGCTGCACCGCCTCCCTGCACTTGGGCCCTGCACACCTCCGACCCTGCCAGCGACAGGATCCCGATGCACAACGCCCCCATGCCGGCGCGAAGGCCGCCGGCGAGGCGATGCAGCATGGGATGTCGGTGGAGATGCATGGGAACAGACGAGGTGGGACTTGGACTCGGCGAACGCTGAGCCAGGGTAGATCCGGGGGAGACTTACCGGATTACTGCCTGGCGAAGGACTGCGGTCGGATGCATGACCGCAGGCATTTCGGAGACTGGCACGAATACGATTTGAAGGTCAGTATTTGTTCCCTCGGAACGTCCTGCACGCCAACCAAATACGGCGAGCAGGGCGATCGAGGCCGCGACCGAGGAGGCGATCGCTACGCCGCGGCGAATACGCAGACGACGTTCGGCACCTGGAGCGACGAACGGGCGCACCCAGGAGGAGGCGCGAGAATCCGCATGCGCGACCTGCCGAGCCAAACCCGAGTCGAGGCTCTGCACAGGCCAAGGCAGGCGGTCGCCAACAGGTTCGACCCGCATGGCTGCAGCCAACGACTGGCCGAGTGGGGTGGCCTCGGATTCCTCGACCGCGCGTTCGTGGATCGCGGACAAGAACTGCGGACGCTGGAGTTCCGCTGGGGCCTCGGGTCGCTGCGCCAGCAGACCGCCGATCGACAGCGCCGAGCGGAGGCGGCGCTCGCAGGCAGCGCAGGCTGCCGCATGCGCAGGCTGCTCGCCCCGACGCGCTGCGTCGATGTGGTCTGTGAGCGCGCGGGCGAACGCCATGCACTCACGGGATGGGGTGGACTGGTTCACGCTCCGTCTCCGTAGGCCTTGCCCGCTTGTTTGACGTTTTCGAGGTGTGGGAAGCGCTCGCGAACGACTCGCTCGAGCGCCAGGTGGGCGCGAGCGAGGCGGCTCTTGACCGTGCCGAGCGACAGTTCCATCGTCGCCGCAAGCTCTTCGTAGGACATCTCTTCGAGGTAGCGCAGCGCGAGGATGACGCGCAGCTTGGGGCTCAGCAGCCCGATCGCTTCCTGAATGTGCCCGCCAAACTCGCGGGCCTCGGCGGCTGCTGCTGGCGTCGCCCTCGGATCGGTCGCAGTCTCGGCCGCGACATCGATACCTTCCTTGGTCTGCCAACCGCGCGAACGCTGGCGGCGACGGTGGTCAATGCTGCAGTTGACGACCAGCCGGAACAGCCAAGTGCTGAACAGTGCCCCAGCCCGGAAGCTGTCGATCTTGCGGAACACGAGGGAGAACGCCTCCTGCACCACATCCATCGCATCGACCGAGTTGCAGGTGATGCGATACGCGATGGCGTAGACCCGATCCCGGTAGCGCAGGAAGAGCTGCTCGAAGGCCTCCTCGAAACCATCATGGTCGGGGTGCCTGCACGCCTCGACCAAGCCGGCGTCGGGATCTGGAACGAGCTTCACGGGACTGTGACGTTCCTGGTGCGCCCGCGGTTCCCTCGGACTCGCCAGGGATCAGCCGCCGGTGATCGATCCCGGGCCACCCGGCAGAACCACCACGGTGCCAACGCTTGCGGCGCACTCGACGCCGCAGACGAGGTCGTTGCAGTCCTGGCACTCCGCTCCGCTCACGAGGAACGCCGACCCACCAGAGCCGCCGCCGATCGGCTGAAGCTGGAGAACGCAGACGCGGTTGTTGGGCAACGCACCTACGGCACCGGCGACCGGCGCACTGACGGACTGGATCGCGAAGAGACCTGGCGCGAACGGCACCACAGAACAGGTCGATCCGCCCTGATCGAACAGCGGCATCGTCGTGTCGATCGACCGGCTGCCGATAACGGCAGAGCTGCCGATCGAGCAAGGCAGCACCGAGCGGAGCACTTGCTCCGACACGAGGCTGACCGAGTAACGCACCCACAGACCTTCGCCCGGGACTATGCGCTGCTGCACCGAGACGGGCTGCAGCGACAACGTCGACAGCGGAATGCGCATGCCCGGCACGGCGCCGAGTTCTGCGTAGCAGTCGAATTGGTTGAGCAGTTCGGGCCCGCCCATGAAGCGGAACAACAGGTGAAGGATGACCTCGTTGCCGTTGGCGGTCGGCACCGACGTGACCACCATGCGCATCTCGTGATCTGCAGCCAAAGCGGCGTTTGCTTGGCGCGGACGGCCCTTTTGCACGACCTCGACAAAGTCACTGGCAGAGTCGAGATCGGTATCCGCAGACGAAGCGCTCGTGAGGCAAACCCACTCAACGCAGTCGGGCAAGAAGTCGCCGTCGCTGTCGAGATCGATCGAGGTCACGTCCGCGCGAAGTCGATGCGGTTCACTGCTGCTCAAGACCAAGCCCACCGCGGCGAGCGCGGCTGCAAGCAGGATCGAAGCTGTCGTGCGCAGTGTCATTCGGGGTCGCAGTCGATGCGGTTCCTAGCGGATGCCTTCTCGGAGGTTTCTCCGCTCCTTGAGGGGCACGCCGGATTCAACCACCACCGCGGGGGAATGCAACGCCCCTAAAGACCCAGCTTCCCATCGTGCTCGCACAACAACGAGTGACGCCTTCGCCGGACAGCAATCGGTGCGAGGATTCGGTCGTTGTGTCCCAGAGGAGGCCCCGGTAGATACCGCTCCCCACGCGCGCCCGTAGCTCAGCTGGATAGAGCGTCGGCCTCCGGAGCCGAAGGTCAAAGGTTCGAATCCTTTCGGGCGTGCCATCCGCCCCACCGTGAGTGACCTGCATTTCCGGTTGGACGTGCGCGCGCCCGAACAGCGCCGCATCGTCGTCTCCCTAGAAGCCGACCGCGACCGACTCGCCTTTGCGCCCGGAGTCGAGGACGCCGCAGACTTCTTCCTGCCGACCTGGACGCCTGGGAGCTACCTGATCCGCGAATACGCGCGGCATCTTGGCCCCGTGCACGCGATCGACGCGACCAGCGGCAAGCAACTGCGCGTCGAGAAGACGACCAAGAACCGGTTCCGCGTGCACGGACTCGAAGGCGTCGCACGCGTGCGCATCGACTACTGGGCCTACGCGCACGAACTCACCGTCCGCACTTGCGATGTCACGACGGAGCACGCGTATTGGAACCACGCGTGCATCCTGCTCTGGCCCGTCGGCAAGAAGTCGCTCTCCGCGAGCGTGGCCGTCGACATGCCAGAGGACTGGACGATCGCCGGCGGTTGCGACGTGGTCGCCAGGCCCGGCCGCGCGAACTACGTGCTCAAGGATCTCGACACCGCGATCGACTCGCCATTCCTCGCGGGCCTGTTGCACACGACGCACCTCGAAGTGCGCGGCGTGCCCCATGTGCTCGCGCTCGACGGCGTCGATGGTGCGCGGATCGAAGAGCGCTTCGAACGTGATGTGCGCACGGTGATCGAGCGCTGCGCGGATGTGTTCGACGGCTCGTTCCCGTATCCGCGCTACACGTTCCTGTGCCTGTTCGCGGACAGCGGCTATGGCGGCCTCGAGCACTCGGACTCCACGACGCTGCTCAGCCCGCGCACCGCACTCGCCGGCGGCAAGAACTACCAAGAGTTCCTCGGCTTGCTCGCGCACGAGTTGTTCCACGCTTGGAACGTGAAGCGCATGCGGCCCGCAGAGCTGTGGGACTACGACTACGAAGTCGAGAACCTCACGCCGATGCTGTGGCTCGCGGAAGGGTGGACTGCCTACTACGACGACCTGATCTGCCGCCGCGCGCAACTGGTGACGACCGACGAGTATCTCTCGATCGTCGCCAAGAACATGACCGCGCTGTGGTCAGGCATGGGGCGCTTCCGCCAGTCGCTCGCCGACGCGAGCTTCGATGCGTGGATTCGCTACTACCGCCCCGACGAGAACACGCGCAACAGCACGCAGAACTACTACGGCAACGGCGCGCTCGCGGCGATGATGCTCGACTTGACGATTCGCAAGTCGACGGGCGGCGCACGCAACCTCGACGACGCGATCCGCGCGCTCTACCGCGAGACGTTCGGCAACGGCCGCGGCTACCAGTTGCAGGACATCGAACGCACGCTGTCTGCAGCAGCTGGCACGGACATCGCGCCATTGCTCGCGTCGCTGACGCGCGGTGCGCTCGATCCCGACTTTCCGTCGCTGCTCGCGGAGTTCGGCATCAAACTCGAGCCCATCGACCGGGATCGGCCGTATCTCGGCTTTGCGCTCGAAGGTGGCTCCACGCGCGTCGCAAGCGTTACGGACGATTCTCCGGCCTTCTTCGGCGGCATCGCGCCAGGCGACGAAGTGATCGCGCTCGAAGGCCTGCGCGCAACGAGTGATCGCTGGTCGGATCTCGTGCGATCGGTGGCGGTCATCGGCAAGCCTCTGCGCGTGCTCGTCGCGACGCGTGGTGTCCTTCGCGAACGCTTCGTAACACCGATCGAGATGCCGCGACTCGGCGTGCGACTCGCCATCGATCGCAACGCAAGCGAGCAAGCCAACGAGCTGCGCATCGGTTGGATTGGCGCCGACGCGCCAGCGCCGGCCAAGTGACGAACGACGCGCTTCAGCAGAGGCGCGTGTGGCTGCCGTCGCAGTAGGGCGCGTTCTTGCTGATGCCGCACGCGCACCAAACAACAACGCGCGCCTCGTCGAGCACGACCTTGATCGGCGCGACGTCGCTGCCGCGGTGCGAGCCATCGCACATCGGATAGCGCGCGCTCTTCTCGCAGCGGCACCACGCGTGCTTGCCCGCGTCGCACTTCGCGACGAACGGGCCCTTCTGCTTGCGACCCGGCGGCGTTGCGCTGCAACCGGGCGCGTCCTTCTTGCGATCGGAGTCGTCCATCGCCTGCTTCAGCGGAAGCGACGGATCACGCCGCGCACGACGCCACGGATCTGCACGTTGTGCACGTAGATCGGCTCCATGCTGCTGTTGGCAGGCTGCAGCCGAATCAGGCCGTTGCGCTCGCGGTAGAAGCGCTTCAGCGTCGCCTCCTCTTCTTCGAGGATCGCGACGACGATGTCGCCGTCGTTGGCCGTCTCACGACGCTCGACGACCACAAGATCGCCATCGTCGATGTGGTCTTCGATCATCGACTTGCCGCGAACGCGCAGCAGATACATCGACTCGCCCGTCGGCACGAGTTCGGCAAGGCTGATGTCCTCGCGATCCTCGAGCGCCTCGATCGGCCGACCTGCAGCAATGCGACCGAGCAACGGCAGCGTCGGCAGATTGACCGCGGGAGCCTCCGCTGCGTCGGGGTCATGCAGAATCGCGACTGCGCGAGCCTTGGCCCGGTCGCGGTAGATCGCGCCCTTGCGCGTCAGTTGCTTGAGGTGCTCGTGGATCGTGATCTTGCTCACGCCGAGCGCTGCCGCCGCTTCGTCCAGAGTCGGCGCGATGCCCTTCTCCCGGCGAAAGTCGCGGAAGTAGCGCAACACGCGTATCTGCTTCTCCGTCAGCATCAGCTTCATGGGGAGAACCCTCCAGGTTCAGGTTTTGTCAGACGAACGAGGGACTTTCTTGCTCGGTCCCGAGACCGGACAGGACCGGGCGAACTGGCTCCGAACAGGCAATTAACCGAACAGGGCCAGAACGAGGAAGCCAGCCAGCATGATACAGGCGCTGACCGTCTCCACCGCATACGCAACTCGCTGACGCGCAAAACGCGCCCCCGCCAACGGTTCGGCGGCCATCGCAGCGGCCCTAACCGGAACCGTCGAAAGCACCAGGGCCGCACCCTCGCGATCGCCGCCGCGCGTCGTGTTGCGCGACGAGTCAACCGTGGCTGCGAAGGTGCGGCCGCTAGCGGAGCCGGTCACCGGGCTGGCGGTCACCGGGCGAACCGCCGGCGCTGGGAACGGCAAAAGTCGTTGGGGGCTGTTCGCAAGACGGCGGGTCTGGCGACGAGCGGAAGGCAGTGCTGGGGAGCAGAGGGTAAAAGTTGTCATCGCTGGCTCCGATTCGGTTGGCTTGGTGTTCTGTTCGGGTTTGGTTCGCCAAAGTTAGCTATGTGTTCGGGTAACGCAAGCCAAAACTTTTGACTTATCCACATCGGGGCTGGGCTTTGTGGAGTCTCCCCAAGGTGCGGTGCCGTCGTGAGTCGCCGTCCACCGCGCACCGCCTCTTGCCACGCGGCCCGTCGTCTCCAGAATGCGCCGCTCGCGCGTGCGGCGGGGCTCCTCGGTCAGGGGGCGCTCCAGAGAGCCGCCCCGCTGTTCCAACGTCTGCTGCCGGGCGCCCCGCGGTCGCCCAAGAAAGGTCCCCGATGCTGCTCACCCTGTCCCGTCCTCTCGTCTTCCTCGACTTCGAGACCACCGGCCTCGACACCCAGAACGACCGCATCGTCGAGCTCGCGTTCGTGAAGATGCACCCGGACGGGACGCGCGAACCGCTCGTGCAGCGCATCAACCCCGGCATCGAAGTCAGCAAGGGCGCCGCCAAGGTCACCGGCATCCACACCTCCGACGCGTGCGGCCTGTTCTGGGGCCCGCCGCTCAAGAAGGTCGGACAGAAGCTCGTCGACTTCCTCAGCGGCGCCGACATCGCTGGCTTCAACCAGATCGCCTACGACGTCCCGCTGTGGCTCGTCGAGTGCAAGCGCCACGGCATCGCGTTCGACCTCGGCGACAAGAAGCAGGTCGACGTGCGCGTGATCTTCAACGCGAAGGAGCCGACGTGGGACCGCTTCACGATGGGCCCGCGCAACCTGTCCGCCGCGGTGCGCCACTTCTGCGGCCGCGAACTCACGAACGCGCACTCCGCCGAGGCCGACTGCCAGGCGACTGCCGACGTCTTGCTCGCGCAACTCGCGCGCTACCCGGACCTGCCGCGCGACGTCGCGGGCCTCCACGAGTTCTGCAACAGGAACAGCCGCGAAGCCAGCGACGAAGCGCGCAACGCGCCCAAGGCCGGCGGCGCGTTCGCATGACCGCCTGGACGCAGAAGGTCCGCTACCGCTTCGGCGACATCGACCACGCCGGGATCGCCTACTACCCCAAGCTCCTCCACCTGTTCCACTGCGCGTTCGAGGACTGGTGGAGCGACGCGCTCGGGCACCCGTATCCCAAGCTGCTCGACAGGGACAAGCTCGGCTTCCCCGCCGTGCACCTCGACGTCGACTTCCTCTCGCCGGTGGTCTACGGCGACGAGCCGACGGTCCACGTCGGCGTGCTGCGCATCGGCCAGTCCTCGGTCGAGTTCGCGTTCTGGCTCACGCGCGACGACGGCACGCCGCTGTGCCGCGCGCGCATCACCACGGCCGCCGTCGACATGACGACGATGAAGAAGCAGCCCGTGCCGCAGGTCTGGCGTGAACGCTTCGCGCAGTTCGCGGTGACGGAGAGCGACTTGCCGAAAGCGCGCTGACGCGGAGCGGCGGACGGTGGGCTGAAGGCAACCTCGCGAGAGGTGGTCCGAGGAACGGTGGAAGCGAAGCAGGAACAGCGAGCGCGCCTACCTTTCCTCCAGCCTTCGCGGCGCCCACGAGCACATTGTGCCCACCGCGATACTCGGCCCATTGCTCACCTCGAGCCAGAACTCGCTCCTACGGACTGCTCAGTCTGACGAACTGCGAATCAGTGCCGATCGATGAAATCGCGAACGACGCCCCAGTGCCGTTTCTGCATGGCCCCGAACTGATCGTGCAAGCGGAAGAACTCAGGCTCTTCGGCTCGAGTCCAATACACAATGTTGTTCCTGGACACCCCGTCTGGCTCGGAAGACGCCATGTTGGAGTAGCCCCAATCCTTCATCATCGGCCCATAGACAGATTCCAATTCGTCGATCGCCACCTTCATGCGGGCCATCATGTCGTCCGAATTGGATCGCGAGGCTGCTGCAATCGCGAAGAGATCGTTCGGATCCGCAACCTGGATTGCGTGCGACAGCGATCGGATATTGCCTCGGGCGATTGCTCGCAACAGAACCTCCTTCATCGCCTTGGAGTACTCGAGCGACTGAGATTTGTAGACTTTGTCTAGCTCTGTCAGGAGATCCGCAAGCTCACGCTGATCATCCGCATTCAGCGACTTCTTGTTCGGATTGGATAACGGAGAGTCCAGGGCTTTGGACAAGCTGATGTCCGGCTTACGACTTTCCCTGTCTGGCTCACCCCAACGCAGGGCGCGAGCGCGCAGTTCTAGATGACCTGCAAGAGTCAGGTTGGCCTGGACCGCAGTCCGCACTTCGGCGATTGGCTCTGATGTCTCGGTGGCAACCGATACCTCCGTCGGCG
>CAIYFF010000160.1 GCA_903925435.1 uncultured Planctomycetota bacterium
AGCGCGGAGTCCGCGACGAGGATCGCGCACAGCGTCCAACACATCAGTTTGCCGGGCCGCACGGAGAGCGCGCGGCGGACAGGCAACCACGCGCACAGGACCGCGAGCATCGCCGCCACTTGCCAGCCGAGGGTCTGTGCGTCCTTCCACTTCTGGTTCTTGCGCACCACGCTGAGGGCAAACCACGCCTGCCCCCACGCCATCGCGGCAGCAGGAGGAACGTAGACCCAGGCCGGGAACTCGCGCCGCAGCGCAGCTGCGCTGGCGAGCCCGAACACGACGAGGCTCCACGTGAACCACTGCATGCCGTCGCCTTGCCCGGCCCACAACTCGTGCGGCCAGACCGGCCACTTCTGGCCGATCAGGTTCCACGCCGCGACAGCAGAAAGCCCTGCCGCAAGGCCCGTCCAACGCGGGCCGAGCAAACCGACGAGGAGCAGCGTGATGCCGATCGACGGCAGCACGCCGTAGAGCACGGTGCGGAGGGCGTCTTCCATGCTCGGACTACTTCTTCTCTTCGGGCTGGACGGCCTCGATCGCGACCGTCATGTGCACGTCGTCACCGAGCACGTTCTTGGCGACGCCGTAGTCCATGCCGAAGTCGCTGCGCTTCACATGGAACGTGGCCTCGAAGCCCGCGCGCTTGCCATAGAACTCGCCCGTGCCCGTCGGCGTCACCGTCGCGGTGATCGGCTTCTTCACGCCATGCAGCTCCAGGTCGCCGGCGACCTCGAAGCCATCGCCCTTCTTCTTCCACGACGTGCTGGCAAACGCGATCTTCGGGAACTGCTTGCTGTCGAAGAAGTCCGGGCCGCGCAGGTGCTGGTCGCGCTTCTCGTCGCGCGTCTGCACCGACTCCGCGTCGATCTCGATCGAGACCGTGCTGCTCTCCGGCTTCGCCGCGTCGAACACGATCGTGCCCGCGACGGTGGTGAACATGCCGTAGAACCACGACGCGTTGGCGTGCTTCACCTTGAAGACGACCGAGCTATGGCCGCCGTCGACTTGCCACGCGTTGGATTGCGACGCGACGGCAACGGGCGAGGAGTTGGAGGGAACAGTGAACGCGGCAACGATGGCAGCAACGCCGAGGAGGATCTTCATGTGGAGTCCGGTTTGAGTGCGGGCACGACACCGCGGTGTCGGAGTCGCGTCAAGCGCGCGCGCCGCTACGCCGAACTCGGCGCGCTGGATTCAGCGAAGGTCCACGCCCGCTGGATTGCTCGCGAAGTCGATCGGCGCGAGCGTGAGCCATGCGAAATCGAGACGGCCACTCGGCAATCCGGCGAACAACCCGGGCGGAACTGCGATCGGCACCGTGCGACGACCTTGCGCATCGAGGCCGCCGAGCAACGTCGTCGACGGCGCGAGATCGAGCATCACATACGTCAGCCCATCGGGAACGAGCGGCAACGTGACCGACGGCGACAGCGTGACGCCGGGCGCAGTCCCGGATAGCGATCCGAGCAACAGATACGGCCGATTCGCAAAGCTGGCGCCACCGCGCAACACCGCGTCCACCGACGCGCCCGCAGCCGCGTTGATCGAGCCTGCGGACAGCCACAGCGAATCGCTCCCCACCACGATTTCCGGCGCAGGCGAGATCTGCACCGATCCCTGGCCGTCGTCGACGACGATGCGCAACCGCGCCGTTCCCGCCTGCACGCTCGGCCCCACCGGGATCGTGTAGGAGCCATCGCCGTGATCCACGACTGCGCCGATCGGCAGCGCAGGCCCGCCCGGCAACGGAGTCACCGCGACCTGCGCGCCGCCAAATGGCAACTGCACGCCGCGCCAATCGCGCAACACGAGGCGCACGCGCGAAGTGGTCACGCCATCGTCGAGCAAACGCGATGGCTCGACTGCGCACGACGACAAGTAGTGGTCGGGCCGCAGCACGTTGCGCAGCCGCCAGTTCAAGAATGCCGCGCGCAGCTGATAGACCGGCTCCGGCGCGGACGAGGTCTGGTTGGCGACGTTGACGTTGAAGTAGTAGCGACCGTTTGCGCAGCCGACGGATCCGTTGCAGATGCCATCGGTGTCGCCTTGGCGTGCCACGACCATGTACGCGATGTGCGCAGACTTCGTGAACGATGCCGGCGGCGCGCCGCACTGCGTCGGCGAGTTGCCGTTGCACGAGCAGCGACCGTCGCCGCCGAAGAAGCGCGAGGCCTCCATCGCGGCCATCAACTTCTCGGCGAGATCACCCGGCGTCGTTCGGATCGCTTGCTCCGCGGCGGTGATCACAGCTGGCCCCGTCAGCACGTTGCCCTGCACGGCGTAGACGATGTCGCCGATCACGCCTGTGAGGTGGCCCGCCCACGCGCCTGCGCCGGTTCCCGAGAACCCGACCGCGCGACCTTGCGTGTCGACGATGCCGTACTGCCGCGACTGATGCCCCGAATCCGAGGCAGCGAGCAACGCGAGGATCTGGCTCGGGTCCGTGCCGGCCTGCAACTGCTGGAAGATCAGCAGACGGTTCTGGCCTGTGTTGTCGACGAACGACTGCGCAGCCGCGGCGCCGCGGCCCACCAACACGACACTCGCTTCGCGCTGCAGGTCAAATCCCGTGAGGCACGTCGCGGATGCGATCGCAACTTCGCCGGTGCGGCGGTTGACCAAGATGATCGACCACGTCGCACGCACCGTATCGACGAGCAGCAACGCCATCAGGCACGACAGCAGGGCGCGAAGAATGGACATGGCGACCATCCTAGCAACGCGGCACACTTCGTGGCCCGCGCATGGCAATCACCGACATCACCTCCCTGCAGCGCCGCTTGCGCGAATGGACGCTCCAAGCGAGCAACGAGCGCAACTACTTCCGCGGCCCACAGCAGATGATCGAGTCGGCGCTGGACGATCCGCGCCGCACGACGCAGCTGTCGATCTCCGGCTACCTGCTCGGCGGCTGGCATCTCGGCTGCGGCCAACTCGCGGTGCTGCAAGGCGACATGACGGGATGGGATCGCGTGCGGCTTGGCTGCGCGTTCCAGCGCACAGCGCTGTGGCTGCGGTGCGGCCGGCGCACGCAGAGCCGCCGCGGGGAGGCTGCCGACCTGCCGGTGCTGCAGACCGCAAACTGCGCCGTGCTCGCGCTCGCACTCGACGACCCAGAATGCGAAGAACTGCTGGCCGCATTCGCAGCGCTGCCGGACGACCGGTTCGGCGAGGACGACGCCTATCCGCTCTTCGTGCGCGAACTGCTCGCACTGCGCGACCATCGCCGCCCAGTGATCACGCCGCGCCTTGGCATCTACGGCGACGTGCTGCAACTGTGGACCAGCGATGACCACACGCTGAGCCGTCGACTGCTTGCGCTGTGCGAGCATCGCCTCACGCGCACGCGAAGCGCGCCGGGCAAGCCGGCGGAGTTCGACGAGCCTGGCGTGATGCTGTTCCCGGCCGAGATACTCGCTGTGCGGGCGACGCGCCGAAGCCTCGATCTGCCGACGCCCAAGGTCGAGCACGCAATGATGTTCACGAACCTCGTGACCACATCGCCCACTGGCGCGTGGCCCGAGGACCCGCTCCTCGCCCGAATGCGGGCTGCAGTATCAAAAGTCACACGCTGATACCGGCGCCGATTGGGGGGTTGTCGGTAAGGGCCGAGTGGCTACGTTCGAAGATCGTTGCCCTCCCTTGGGCCTCACATTGCTTCCTACCAGGCGCCTTATCTCCGGTGCCGCCGCTCACCACGGCAATGGGAATCTCCAGTGATCTATCGCCTACTCCTATCCATGCTCGCACTGGTCGCGTGCGCAACGGGCCAAACTGCTTGGTACGCGTGCCATCTCGACGGCTCGCACCAGGTGCCTCCGACGGCAACTCCAGCGTCAGGATGGGCGGTCGTGCGCCACACGCTGCCTGGCAACACACTGTTCGTTCACCTGAACCACGACGCGCTTTCGACGTCGGCGACCGCGGCGCAGGTGCACGCGGGCCTCGGAGGACAGAACGGCGCAGCGTTGCTTCAGCTGTCGAAGACCGGCCTCAACACGTGGACCGGCAGCATGACCTTGAGCCCTGCGCAAGCGTCATCGCTCGCGCAAGACGGCCTCTACTTGGATGTGCACAGCTCTGCGTTCCCTGGCGGAGAACTGCGAGGCCAGATCACGCAAGCGAAGAACACGCTGCTGCAAGGGGTCCTCGACGGCTCGCAGATGTCGCCGCCGACGAACACCTTCGCATCGGGCACGGCCGTCGCGTTCCTCCACCAACCGCAAAACCGGCTGTGCTACCTGATCGAAACCCTCGGCATCTCGAGTGCCACGGTGGCGCATGTGCACTTCGGCGCTGCAGGCGTGAACGGCGCGATGGCATCCACTGCCGCAAGCGCGAACGGCATTTGGTGCGGAGTCACCGATCCACTTTCGGACGCTGAGGCTGCGCTTGCTCTGAGCGACCAGGTCTACGTCGACGTGCACAGCGCGGCATTCCCTTCGGGTGAGATCCGCGGCCAACTGCGGGTCGATCTCGGCAGCTGCTTTTCGGCGACGTGTCGCGGCTCCGAGGAAGTGCCGCCCAACGCTTCGACGGCGTTTGGCAACACACAGTTGCTGGTCGGCCCCGATGGCCAGATCGAGCTGACCGGCATGTTCCAAGGCGTGCACCTGATCGCCGCCCACATCCACATCGGACCCATCGGGATCACCGGGCCGATCTTGTTCCCGATCAATTGGTCCAACACCACGGGAGAACTGAGCGCGACCTACCAAGCGTCGCCGCTCGACATCGCAAAGCTGCGCAGCGGGCTCTGGTATGTGAACTTGCACACCGCCGTGCTGCCCGGCGGAGAACTGCGCGGGCAACTCGTCCCCGGCCAACTCGCCGTCAGCTACGGCAAGGGCTGCCGCACGTTCGCGGGGAAGATGCCTGAATCCAACATGGATGGACTGGCCACCACGGGCGCCACGAGCAACTTCCAACTCTTCGGCGCCGCAGGATGCCCGCTCACGGTTCTGTGCATCGGCCAGGACCGCACGACCGGCGTCCCGCTCCTGCTCCCAACTGTGGGGATTGATGCGCCAGGATGCCACGCGCTGACGGATGTGCTGCTGACGTACGTCGCAGTTCCAGACCCGATCGGCCTCGCGCAGGTTGCGCTGCCGATCCCACTGGATCCCATGTTCCGCGGCGTGCCGTTGACCAATCAGTGGCTGTTGCTCGATCCACTCGGCAACGCCGCTGGCATCGCCGTTTCGAACGGGCTCGCGTTCACGCTGCACTGAGTTCTGCCCCAGCTAGAACTGGGCACAACGCACCCCAGGTGCTCGGCGTGCCGTATCCTTGCTTCGCCAGACGCGAAGACTCATGGACACGGCCCACACGACGACCACGCGCAGCGCATGCTGCGCGATGCAAAACCGCCCCTTGGGGCGTCGACGCATCTCGTCGGGCGCCGCGACCGGGAGCGCTCGATGACTCCCGCTACGCCGCGCGAGTTCCCGGCAGCAGCGTTTGCTGGCCGATTCGACGTCGTGCAGACGTTCCAGGGCGGCGAAGGTTGCACGGCGCTTGTGCGCGATCGCCGCAGCAACAAGCTCTCGATCTGCAAGGTGCTCGACGACGAGGCACCTGCAGCCGAAGCGTCGATGCTGATGTCGCTGCAGCATCCTGCGATCCCGTCGGTGCGAGAAGTCGGCCAGATTGCAGATGGGCGCGTGTTCCTCGTGCGCGAATACGTGCAAGGCGCCGTGCTTTCGGAATCGATGCCGATCGATGCGCCATCGGCAGTGAAGATCGCGCAACAGGTGCTCGAAGCGCTGGCGTTCGTGCACCTGCGTGGCGTGCTGCACCTCGATATCAAGCCGGCCAACCTGATCCGGACGGAACGCGGCGAACTCAAACTGCTCGACTTCGGCCTCGCCGTGCGCCGCGGCGGACGCGGCGTCGGCGGCACTCCGTTCTTCGCGGCGCCAGAACTGCTGCTCGGCGGCTCGCCGGATCCGCGCAGCGATCTGTTCTCGCTCGGCGCAGTGCTTGTGGCGGCCATGTGGCCGAAGAGCAGCCCGCTGCCGCTCGCGCGCTTCCTGCGCATGTTCCCGAGCTTCACGTTCTGGGACGCAGCGGATGTGCAGCCGTCGGACTTTCCCGCGCCGTTCCCGCAGTTCCTCGAACGTTGCCTCGGGCGACGACCCCAAGACCGATTCTCGGATGCGCAGGCCGCGTTGGAGTTCCTCGTCGGCGGCGTTGGCAAACCCTCCCACTCACTGCTGAAGCCGGATCCGGTCGCCATGTTCGGCAAGTCGCTCGAAGAGGCGATGGCCATCACACCGCACGATCTGCGCATCGAAGGCGCGACCGAGCATGAGCGCGAGCAACTCGCGCTCCATCTGCTGTGCACGCATCGCAGCGTCGTCAACTACCGCATCGACGGCGAGGCGGTGCACGTCGTCCGCGGCGGGCTCCCAGCGCGCCTCGTGCGTGTGCCTGAGCTCGACGCGAACATGCTGCAGCCGTTCTTGGAGTCGGTGCTCTCGCTGCAAACCGATGTGGCGAAGATGGCCGCGGACTTCCTGCTGCGCGAAGTGGGACCCTCGCCGATTGCGATCGGCTACGACCTCGTGCGGCGCGCTGCCGAAGGCCACATCATCCCAGATGGCTCGCGTTGGAGTTGGCCGCAAGCTGCGCAAGGCCGCCTGACTGCGGCGCCGACCACGCCGCGCGGCATCGCGACAGCCAGCGATCTCCGCGACGAAGCGGCAGCTGGCCGCGGCGAGTCGGCGCAGAATCGATTTGCAGCGGCGGCGCGCAACGCGAAGCCGGACGAAGAACGCGCGCTGCGGCTCGCGCTCGTCCAAGGCCTGCTCGCAGCCGGCGAACCCGCGCGCGCATTGCCGCTGTGCACCTACCTCGCGCCGCAGCGCGCGCAAGCGCTGCTCGACCTCGGACGCATCGCCGAAGCGCGCGAGGTCCTGGGCACGGCATCGACGGCAGCCGACTCTGAGTCCGCGCGCGAACTCGCGCGCACGAAGGCTCGGTTGCGCGCAGCGGATGGCGACGTTCAGGGCGCAATCGACGAATTGCGCGCAGCGATCGACGACACGCCGCGCGCCGTGGAGATCCAGACTCTTGCGGCGATGCATGAGCAACTCGGCAATGGCGCAGTCGCGCGCACGCTGCTGCTCGGCGTGTTGCCCAAGTTGCCGGCGGAAACCAATCCGTTCCTCAGGGCCGCTGTGCTCACGAGCCTTGGCCTCACCGAACGACGCATGGGCCACACGGAAGCTGCGCACGAGTTCTTGACCGACGCGCGCGCGCTGTTGCTGCGCCTTGGCCATGAGCGTCACGCGGCGACCGCGACCCACAACCTCGGACTCGCAGCAAAGGACCTCGGCAAGCTCGAGGAGGCGACCGAGCGATTCCGACAAGCGCGCGGGTTGTTCCAACACATCGGCGACCCTGCTGGCGCAGCGATCGCAGAAGCCGCACTCGGGAGCACAGCCCTCGCATCCGGCGACCCCATCGCAGCCGAGCGCCGACTCGAAGCCGCGGCGCAAGCGCTCGAACAGGTAGGCGCGCGTGCAGCGGCGGCCCACACGAGGGTAATGTTGGCGCGCGCACTCGCGGCTCAGGACCGACAGCAGGACGCGCGCGAACTCCTCGACTCGATCGGCGAATCCGCGCGCGCGAGGTTCCCGAGCGAGGTCGCGCAAGTTCTCGAACTGTTGCAGCCGCCACCCAAGCCCGCGGTTGCGTCGCCTGCATCGCCTGCGCCCCGCCCAACTCCCGTATCCGAGAAGCCTGTGCAGGAACTCCAAGGACCGAGCCGCGAACTGTTCCGAACCTTCCTCGCCGTCAATCGACGACTTGCGAGCGAGTCGGACCTCGACCGCGCGATGAACATGCTGCTGGAGTCAGCGATCACGCTGACCGGCGGCCGCACCGGCTACCTGCTCGTGGCACGCCCCGATGGTCTCCAACGGGAGTTCCAAGCGGGCACTCAGACGCCGGGCGGCAACGCGTTCAGCCGCTCGCTCGCCAACCGTGCGATGCAGCAGCAGCGCTCGCTGACTGGCGAGGACGCGCTCGCCGATCGCGAACTCGCCGAGATGCCGAGCATCCGCAACCTGCAGATCCGGTCGGCGATCTGCTCGCCATTCCAATCCGGCACCGGCGCCGCGGGCGCGATCTACGTGGAGCACGCGGGCCGCGCCGGCGCGTTCCGCGAAGAAGACAAGTCCAGCCTCGAAGTGCTCGCCGACCAGGCAGCGATTGCCGTCGATCGCATGATGCGCGAGGAGCAACTCGCGAAGGAACTGGAACACAGCCGCCGCGAACTCGCCGTCGCGCAACGCACGACGCGCCGTGAAGCGTCGACGTTGATCGGCGACAGCGAGCCGATGCGCGAACTGCGCATGCGCATCCACAAAGTCGGACCGCTCGACTTGTCGGTGCTGATCCTCGGCGAGACCGGCACCGGCAAGGAACTCGTCGCGCAATCGATCCACCAGAACAGCGCCGTGCGTTCGCGCGGGCCGTTCGTCGCGGAGAACTGCAGCGCGCTGCCGCCGGAATTGATGGAACGCGAACTGTTCGGCCACGTCGCCGGATCGTTCACGGGCGC
>CAIYFF010000161.1 GCA_903925435.1 uncultured Planctomycetota bacterium
CGGTGGCGAGCGTGGTGGCTCGCCGATCAGGGTGGGACCTCAACGGGCGATCTCGATCGAGTAGTGGCGGTCGCTGTTCATCGCGACTTTGGCGTGGCCGATGCCCGCCGCCTTGGCGACCTGCACCGCTTCGTCCAGCGTCAGCGCAGCGCACAGCGACTGCAAGAGCAGCTGTTGATGGTCCTTGGGAGCATTTCCCGCATGCATCGCGACGAGGCGCTTGGCTTCGTCCAGCGTGGCGGGCCGGTAGAGGTCGCGGATCAGCAGCACGCCGCCGGTTGCGAGCACGCGCGCAGCCTCGCGGACGAACTCGACCGGCTCGGGAATGTGGTGGAGGATCGTGTTGCTGAACACGCCGTCGAACGCGCCGTCGGCGTAGGGCAGCGCCTTCACGTCCGCGCGCGCGAATGTGACCCGACTGGCCACGCCGTGCCGTTCTGCCGACGGCCGCGCGAGCGCGAGCATCGTCTCGGCGGCGTCGACGCCGACGATCGAGGGGATCTGGCTTCGCTTGCTGAGCAGGATCGGGATGTCGCCGGGGCCGGTGCCCAGGTCGATCACGCGGCGGCAGGCTCCGCCGCCGAGCTGCAGGAAGCGGTCGACGACGAGGCCGTTCACGATGGAGTGGTCCATCGCCGCATAGCTGCCCGCCTCCTCCTGGGTGTCCATGTATTCCGGTTCGAGGACGCGTTGCATCGCCGCGATCTTTGGGAAGCGACAACCGGGGTTCCAGTTCTGAGGCGGAAATGCCGATGGCACGGCCCGTATGAAGCCCGTCCGCCTATTCGGTGACCCGTTCGCAACCTGTGGCGCCTCGTCCGCACTCCGCTCCGTCCTGGAGTGGTGCGACGAGCGAGGGTTCCGGCCGAGCCTGTGCCTGTCGCCGATCCAGCCCAGCCTGGGCCAGGGCGATGGGACGATTGTGCTCGGGGACGATGCTCCGAGGCCGCTGGAGGACAGCGCGATCTCGCCGAAGCTGCGCGCGCTCATCGAAACCGCCGCGCACACCGCGTTGCCGTCGACCGCGCCGGTCGTCGTGTTTGCGCCGCAACGCTGGCGCCAGGACATGGTCGCGCTCGCTGGGCTCGAATGGCCCAAGGCCTGCGCGGTGCTGGTCGGCGGCGTCGATTCGCCGGAGGCCACGCTGACGCGCGTCGAGGGCGAGTTGCGATGGGCGGGCACCGAAGATCCTGCGATCTGCAGCGACTTGGACCAGCTCGAAGCATGGGCGGACCTGCCGTCGCCGCCGGCGAACGGGCCGGTGCTGCACGTCGGCTCCGGCGATCCCTCAGCTGGCACGGACGTCGCGATCCGCGCGTTCTTCGCCGCGTGCAACGACTCGCAGCGCACGTTGCGCATCGTGCTGCCGAAGGACAGCGCAGTCGCCGCAGCGCGCTTTGCGTCGCTCGTCAACGAGACCTTTGGAACGACCGCGCTGCAGCGCGTTGAGTTCGTGCTCGCGGACTTGGCGCCGGAGCATGCCGCCGATTGCGCCGCAGCCCTGCTGCCGTTGCGTCGTCTGTTCGCCGGCGAATCGCTCGCGCAGTTGCTCGCATCGGGCCGCCCGGTCGTTGCCACGCGGTATCACGCAACGGCGCCCGCGCTCGCAGCTCCGTCGGTGTGCGTTCCTGTCGGCGGCGCGATCACGATGGGCCAGGACGGCCTGCCGTGGTGCGAGCCCGACCTCAAGAACGTCATCGCGGCGCTCAAGCACGCGTTGTCCGACGCGGAGAAGGCCAAGGTCATCGGCCAGCGCGCGCGCGCGCATGCGCTCGCCGAGCTGTCGGCTGATCGTCCCGCCGCGCCGCCCAAGCGGATGCAGAAGCCGCGCACGCGGCCTGTCGTCGCACTCGAAGCTCCGTTCTTCGAAGTGTCGTCGTCGTCCGAACTCAGCATCGACACCGCGCGCGCGCTCGCTCGCCGCGGCAACGTAGAACTCAAGCTCGTGCCGAGCGGCTCGTTCCGGCACGGCCTCGATGCGCTGCGCGAACGCGCGCCGGGCCTCGAGTCGCTGCTGTCGCGTGATCCTGGCGATGTCGATCTGTGGCTCTCCACCGGTTGGCCGCCGCGCGTCGATCGGCCTTCGTGCCGCACGTTCGCGTCGCGCATCGACTGGGAATACGGCGCGCTGCCGACCGACCTCTCGCCGCTCGTGATCAGCGAAGCGGACGCGGTCGTCGTGCACAGCCGTCACGTCGAGCGCACGGTCGCCGACGCGGGCTGCAGCGCAGATCGCATCGTGCGCATCCCACACGGCGTCGATGGCGCGGTGTTCTGCGAAGACGGTCCTGCCGACGCGGAGCTCGTCGCGTGGAAGGGTGACTTGCCGATGGTGTTGTTCGTCGGCGGGATGGTGTTCCGCAAGGGATTCGACGTGCTCGTGCGCATGGCGCTCGAGGCCACGCGTCGCGGTGCGAAGTTTGCGCTGTGCCTCAAGGCCGTCGGCCACGACCAGCACTACGCGGGCTACCACATGGAAGACCTCGCCAAGCGCCTCGCGTCCATTCCGGGCGCGCCGCCGGTCCGCATCCTCGACGCCGACGTGTCGCGCGAGAAGCTGGCGTCGATCTATCGCGCGGCGGACTTGCTCGTGCATCCGTATCGCGGCGAGGGCTTTGGCCTGCCAGTGCTCGAAGCGCGCGCCTGTGGCGTGCCGGTGCTCGTGACGAGCGGCGGCGCCACCGATGACTTTGCATTCGGCCGCGGTTGTGTCGGCATCCCGTCGACGCGACGCGCGATCGAACTCGGCGGCGCCCACATGGGCGAGCCGTGGTTGCTGGAGCCAGACGGCGAGGCGGCGAGCGCGCTGCTCGCGCAGTGCATCCAACAGCTGCAGCAACTGAAGGCGGCCGCGCGTGAAGAAGCGCCCGCGGTGCGCGCAGCCCACACCTGGGAAGCCGCGGCCGAGGCGATCGAGCGCCTGGCGCTCGGCGAGCAGTCCAATGCGCGCCGAGTGTCGAAGAAGACGACGCTCTCTGCGCTTTAGGCCTTTCCTGAGCAGATTCCTGAACTCCCGGCCTCAAGGCCGGATCCGCGCTCTGCCGATGTCGCGTTTGCAGGCACTCCAACCATGATCGACTTCGATCGCGACACTGCGCTAACGCAGAAGCTGCTCGCGGCGCTCGACGCGCGCGCGAAGGCTTCGTTGCACAACATCGCCAACCAGAACCTTCCTGGCTTCAAGCGGCACGAGGTGCGCTTCGAGGAACAGCTGCAGCAGCAGATGGAGAAGGGCGCTCCCGTCGGCGACGTGAAGATCGAAGTGACGCGCGACGACTCCGGTTCGCCGGGCATGAACAACGTGTCGCTCGTGGAAGAGGCTGCGCTGCTCGACAAGACCAAGCTGCTCCACGAATTCGCCACGCGGCGGATGGGCAGCTACTTCGGCACGCTCAACAAGGCCATCTTCGGCAGGTGAGGTAGGACATGAGCGATCCAGTGAAAGGCGCCTTCCAGGGCTTCGACATCGCGGCGGCGGGCCTCCGCGCCGAGATGCTCCGCTCCGAGATCGTGTCGGCCAACCTCGGCAACATGCATCGCACGGGCAACGCGCAGAACGAGCCCTACCGGCGCAAGTCGGTCGTGTTCGAGGAAGTGCTCGATCGCGTGCACTCCGCGGAAGGCACGCCAGGCGGCGATCAAGTCGCGGCCGGCGTGAAGGTCGCGAAGGTCGTCGAAGACAATGCGACGCCGTTCCCGACGTTCCGCGATCCGGGCCATCCCGACGCGGACAAGGACGGCTGGGTCATGCGCAGCAACGTCGACGTGTTCCAAGAGCTCGTCGACCTTTCGATCATCGAACGCAGCTTCGACGCCAACCTCGCGTCGATGCGCAGCTACCGCTCGATGTTGCAGAACACCCTCAACAACATGCGGTCGTCGTGATCGACGCCAACTGAGGAATTGCCATGAGCAGCTTTGGAATCGAAGGCGGAGCAGGACCTGCAATGCGCGGGACGTACGCGAGCCTGTTGGGCCCGCGCGGCGTCGGCGCGCAGGAGCTTCGTCCGCAGAGCGGCGGCGAACTCGCGCCAGCGGATGCGCAGAAGGGCGCGTTCGGCGGCGCGCTCGCGGACGCGATCCAACGCGTGGACTCGCTGCAATCCGACGTCGCCAACAAGACCCAAGCGCTCGCAATGGGCGAGAACGTGGCTCTGCACGACGTGATGACGTCGATGGGCAAGAGCGAAGTCGCATTCAACCTCGTGTTGGAGGTGCGCAATCGCCTCGTCGACGCGTGGGAGAAACTGTCTCGATCGGTGGTTTGATCCATGCGCCAGTTCCTCAACGAACTTCAGAAGAACCTCGCCGGCATCTGGTCCCGTCTCGACGGCGGCCAGCGGCTGATCGTCGCGTCCGTGATGCTCGCGGCGGTGGTCGGCCTCGGCGGCATCCTGTGGTTCGCCGGGCAGCCGAGCTACGTCACGGTGCTCGAGCCGTCGTCCAGCGAGGAGATGCGCACAGCCAAGCGCGTGCTCAGCCAAGCCGGCGTTCCGACGATCCCCGACGAGACCGGCCGCGGTCTGCTCGTCGATCGCACGCACTACGGTCTTGCGCGCAATGCGTTGATCGAAGGTGGCCTGCTCGACAAGAGCCAGCGCTCGCTGCTCGACTCCAGCCTCGTCGAAGACGCCGACACCAAGCGCTTCAAGCTCGAGGCCGCGACGCGCGCGCAAGCCGAGATGGCGATCGCCGCGCTCGCTGGCGTGCAGAGCGCCACGGTCACCGCGAGCAAGCCCAAGCGTTCGGTGTTCCGCGATCGCGATCGCGAGACTGCGCCGCAAGCGACGGTTGCGCTCCGCCTTCGGCCAGAGGCTGCGTTCGACGCCGTTGCGCGCAGCGCCGCGTCGCTCGCGTCCTCGCAACTCGGCATCCCGATGACCAACGTCGAAGTGTTCGACGCGCAGAGCCCGGGCCAACGCTGGCGCTACGACCCCGACCGCGAAGCGGGCGGCGGCTCGGCGGAGTTCTTGGCATTGGAGCGTCGCCTGGCGCAGGAGCGCACGGCGAAGGCGCAGGACGCGCTCGACATGATCCACCCTGGCAAGACCAAGGTGACGGTCGGCGTCGAGCTCGATCCGCAATGGGAGATCACGAGCCAGAAGGTGCTCGCGGAGTCGCCGATCGTGCTGAGCGACAGCATGACGAAGGACACGAGCGACAACAGCGAACGCGACACGACTCCTGCGGGCGACCCCAGCGTCGCGGCGCAAGGCTCGACCGAATCGCAGGCGCGCACGTCGAACACGACCAAGAAGGAGACGCGGGACCGCACCTACATGGCCGACATCGGCGAGCGCAAGAGCGGCAAGCTCGCGCCCGAGGTGAAGCGTCTGTCCGTCGCGTTGATCTACGACCGCGCGCTCGAGCAGCAGCCTGGCTTCGACAAGCAGAACCTCGTCAACGTCGTGAAGTCGATCGTTGGCTGGGATGCCGCGCGCGACCAGGACACTGCGTTCAGTTCGATGGTCGGCGAGTTCTCCGTCGAGGAGCCGATCGCAATCGAAGCCGGTCCCGGCATGGGCGATCTCGCAAAGCAGTGGGGCCCCGCGATCGGCCAGATCGTCGGCGTCGTGCTCGTGATCCTGTTCTTGAAGAGCTTGCTCAAGGCGCAGCCGTCGCGCGAAGCCTCGGGCGAGCCTGCAACGGCGTCCGTCTCCGTGGCCGCGGTCGACGAGACCAAGCTGCCGGTCGAGGAACAGCAAAAGCGCATGCGCCGTGAGATCGAGCGCGCGATCGCGAGCGACCCCGCCGCGCTCGCGAAGATGATGGAGAGCTGGCTCACGGAGCAGAAGGTCTGATCCAAGATGAGCGCCACGCCAAAGAAGGACAGCAAGACGCAGAACGCCGATCGCGCGATCGCGACGTTGTTGCTGTCGATCGACCAGGAGATGTCGGCCAAGGTGCTGCGGCACTTCTCCGACGACGCCGTCGATCGGATCACGCGCGCGATGCAGGAGCTGCAAGAGCTCAGCGTCGATCGCGAGAGCATTCGGCAGGCCTACTCGACCGCCGTGCAGCGCATGCGCCAAGGCGACATCGCGATCGGCGACGTCTCTGGCGCGATGCAGAGCGTGCTCGTCAAGGCGTTTGGCGAAGGCCGCGGCGCCGACGTGACGAAGCGCGCCAACAACGACATCCTCGCGAAGAAGCCGTTCGCGATGTTCGAGGCGTTGACCGCCGAGGACCTCGCCAACTTGCTTACCGAAGAGCACCCGCAGATCGCGGCCGTGTTCATGGCGCACCTCGATCGCAAGAAGGGCGGCGAAGTGCTGCGCTTCCTCGACGAGGAGATGCGCGCGGACCTGATCCAGCGCGTCGCCAACCTCGATCGCACGCCGCCTGAGGTGGTTCAGCGCGTGCTCGAAGTGATGCGCAAGAAGGTCAAGGACCTCGGCCTCACGACGCTGCGCGCAGAGCCCAAGGCATGGGTCAAGGCCGCGGCGCAGATCCTCAACAACATGGGCGGTGGCGAGAAGTCGATCCTCGAGAAGATCGAAGGCGCCGACGCGCAGATGGCGGCCGCGATCCGCGACGAGATGTTCACGTTCGATGACATCCAGAAGCTCGACAAGAAGGCGATGCAGAAGATCCTCGCCGCCGTCGACTCGCGGAACCTCGCCGTTGCGTTGAAGGCTGCGATCCCCGCAGTCGAGCAAGCCATTCTCGGCAACCTCAGCAAGCGCGCGGCGGACATGGTCAAGGAAGAGCGCGATTCGCTCGGGCCGACGCCGCTGTCGGACGTGACGACCGCGCAGCAAGAGATCCTGAAGCTGATCCGCGACATGGTCGACAAGGGCGACATCCAAGTCGGCGGCGCAGCGCAGCAGATGGTCTAGGAACGCCATGACGACGATCCCATCCGCCATCGCCACCGAGGCTCCGATCCGCGCCGTGCGCGTGCTGTCGCGTTCTGCGTTCGCAGACGAATCGACGCGCGGCAAGGTGAAGTGGTTGATGTCGCTCGGCGACCTCAAGGCTCGTCGCGACGCCGAGCAGAAGTCGTTGCTGACGATCGCGCAGGCGGTTGCGCGCGCGACGCAGCAGACGCAAGCGACGGTGCAGCAACGCACCGACGAACTAGCGGCGCTCGTTGTCGAACTCGGCCTTGCGGTCGCGCGCGAGATCGTCGGCTCGGCCCTCGATCGCGGCGACGTCGATCCCACGCCGACCGTCGTGCATTGCCTTCGTGACTGCGTGCACGGCTCGTCCGAATCCGATCTCGTGGTGCGGTTGCACCCCGACGACATGGCGATCGTGCAAGCACGGGTCGCAGCGATGCCGGAGCTGCACGAGTCCGTCGCGCTGACGAAGTTCCTCGCCGATCCATCGCTCGGCCGCGGCGAAGTTCGCGCGGCGACCGAAGCAGGCAAGCTCCGCTACGACCCGCGTGAGGCGTTCGAGCGCGTGGCCGCCGCAGTGCGAAACGCTGCGCAAGGCGGCCGCTCGTGACCACGAAGCCCATCCTTCCGCCGCACATTCTGTCCGCGATCGCGGCAGGGAGCGCGCAGAACCGCATGGTCGCGGAAGGTCGCGTGAAGGCGATCTCCGGCATCGCGATTCGCGTCGCTGGCCTGCGCGCTGCGATTGGCGACGTGTGCACGATTCATGCGCAGAACGGGCGCGAACAGATCCCCGCGGAAGTCGTCGGCTTCGACGGCGGTGAAGCAGTGGTGCTCGCGCTCGGCGACCAACACGGCGTCGCGCCGTGGGATCTCGTGCGCAACGACCATCGCTCGTTGCAGGTGCCCGTTGGTCCCGCGCTGCTCGGCCGCGTGCTCGACGCGCTCGGTCGACCGATCGACGGCGGGCCGCCGATCGAAGCGCCGACGCGCTCGATCTCCGGTTCCGCGCCGTCGCCGCTCGAGCGCTCCCCGATCCACGAGCCCATCGCGACCGGCGTCGCTGCGATCGACGGGTTCATGACGTGCGGCAAGGGCCAGCGCATCGGCATCTTCGCAGGTTCCGGCGTCGGCAAGTCGACGCTGATGGGCACGATCGCGAAGAGCGACGCCGCGCAGGTCAACGTCATCGCGATGATCGGCGAGCGTGGTCGCGAAGTGGGCGAGTTCCTCACCGAGGCGCTGGGCCGCGAAGGCATGGCGAAGTCGGTCGTGATCGCGTGCACCTCGGACCAGGCTCCGATGCTGCGACTCAAGGCGCCGATGGTCGCGGTCACGATCGCAGAAGCGTTCCGCGACCAAGGCCTCGACGTGATGTTCTTGATGGACAGCGTCACGCGCTTTGCGATGGCTGCGCGCGAAGTGGGCCTCGCCGCCGGCGAACCGCCGACGCTGCGCGGCTACCCGCCGTCGTTGTTCGCGAAGATGCCGCAACTCGTCGAGCGCCTCGGCAACGATGGCCGCGGCTCGATCACGGGATTGCTCACCGTCCTCGTCGACGGCGACGACATGAACGAGCCGGTGTCCGACGCGTTGCGCGGCTATCTCGACGGCCACATCGTGCTGTCGCGCAAGCTGGCGGAACGCGGGCGTTTTCCCGCGGTCGACGTGCTCGGTTCGATCAGCCGCCTGATGCCCAAGGTCACGACCAAGGAGCACCAAGCGCGCGCGCGCAAGCTGCGCGAATGGCTCGCGCACTACGAGGAGAACAAGGACCTCGTCACGGTGGGGGCCTACAAGAAGGGCGGCGATCCGCTGCTCGACCAGGCGATTGCGCGCCTGCCGCAGATCGAGGAATTGCTGTACCACGGCGCCTCGTCGCGCCTGCCTGCGGACACGCAGAAGCGCATGCAGACGATCGCCGGGATCTGAGCGGCTGAGTTCCCTGCAGTTCGGCTCCACAAGATCCCATGCCATGGCCGATAGACGGGACCATGGGTCGGTTCCGTTTCCGGTTGGCGGGTTTGCTTCGGCTGCGCGAGCAGATGGAGCAGGCTGCGCGGCGTGAGCTCGCAGGCGCGATGGGCAAGGTCACCGTCGTCGAGCAGCGTCTTGTCTCCGCTACGGAAGGGCTCGCCGACTGCGAACGCGCAGGCTGCGTCGCGGATGCTGCGGCTCCGCTCGCTCGTGCGCTCGCCAAGGGACTCGCGCGCCATCGTCTGCGATTGCAGAACGAACTGCGCGCAGCACAGGCGCAAGCGGATCGCGCGCGCGGTGACTGGATCGAGCGGCGCAAGGACCAGCGCGCGCTCGACATGCTGCACGACAAGCAGCGCGAAGCGTGGCTGCAGGAGCAGCAGCGCCAAGAACAACAAGAACTCGAAGAGCTGTCGCGTGGCCGCATGCAGGCTGCGCGCGCGGAGGAAGCACGATGAAGGGGCTGATCGTCAACGGGATCGCGGGCGTCGGTTTGTTTGCCGGCGCAATGGTGGGCGGACTGATGGCCACGGGCCGTTGGAACCACGAAGGAGTCGCGAACATCCCCGTGCTCAACATGTTGTTCCCGGCGCCGCCAGCTGTGGATGCCACCGATGGCCACGCAGCGGAGGATCCGCACGCGGCCCCGACCGACGGCGCCCACGAGGCGGGCACGACGACGAATGCGCACGATGCTGCGGCAGACGCGCACGGCGCGCCGGTCGACGGCGCAGCGCAGCAAGAGCCGCAAGATCCAAAGCGCCTGCCGTTGCCGACCCCCGGCAAGTCCGTCTTCCAGAAGGAAGAGAAGAAGGGCGGCGGTGGCCACGGCGAAGCAGCGGAATCGCACGGCGCCGAAGGCGGCAAGGACGCGCACGGCGCGGATGCTGGCCACAAGGCGGATGCGGCGCACGCGCCTGCGCCTGCTGGCGAGACCGCGCACGGCTCTGCGCCGGAGCGTGACTTCTCGCACTTGCAGAAGCAGTTGAAGCAAGAGCCTGGCGTTCGCTACGAGCCGGGCGCGTTGTTCCGTTTTGAAGGACTGCCTTCCGGCGTGACGCCAGACCAACTCAACGCCGCGTGGAAGCGCGTGCAGGACGGCCTCGTGGAACTGGAGCGGCAGAAGAAGGCGCTCGAGATCCAGGACAAGGAGCTACGCGAGTTCAGCGAAGACGTCGCGCGTCGGCAGACCGAGGTCGGCAAGCAACGCGCCGAGGTCGAAGCGATGCATCGCCGTCTCGACGAGCGCATCGAGCAGTTCCAGGACCAGATCAAGTTGATCCGCAACGACGAGGTCGCGGGGCTGAAGCGCAACGCGCAACACCTCGCCACCTTCGAGCCCAAGAAGGCCGTCGAGATCATCACGGACCAGTGGAAGACCGACGCAGGTCAGGTCGAGGTGCTCAAGCTGCTCGAGTTCATGAGCAAGGACGACATCGACGAGATCTACGCCGAGATGCCGACCGCGCTCGTGCGCGACGTGATGCAGAAGCGGCTCAAAGTGACCAAAGAGCCCGCGCCAGCGGCCAATCCCAAGAAGTGAACTTTTTCTCGACACCCGAGTCTCGCCGCGTCGATAGACGACGGAACCACCGGTGCGAGGGAGCGATCCACAGTGTCTGACGACAAGAAGAAAGAAGCAGACGGCAAGGCCGAAGACGGCAAGAAGAAGAAGGGCCTGCCCGCCGTCGTGATGGTCGCAGTCGGAGCCGCGATCGGCGGCGCCGGCGTCGTGTTCTTGGTTCCGCCGAAGACCGTCGAGGTGCAAGCGCCCGTGGTCGTGCTCGTCGATGAGCAAGTGGAGCACCCAGACAAGATGGAGTTCCGCTTCAACCCGCGCGCCGAGGCTGGCAAGGCCTACGCGAACATCAGCTTCACGTTCGAGTACTCGGTGCGCGAGGACAAGAAGGACGCTGCGTTCGAAGCGATCAAGCACGGCTGGGGCCGCGCGCGCTCCAACGTGATCGAGTTGCTATGCGGCATGACTGCGAAAGAACTGCAGTCGCCGAGCGGCAAGCGCATTCTCGCCAAGTCGTTGATCGAGACGCTGGACACGACGCTGTTCCCTGAAGACGGGCACGACAAGGTCGCGACGGTGAACTTGATCAACTGGGGCGACTACATGTTCCAGTGACCTGGGACTGGTGAACTAAGTGAACGACATCCTCAGCAACGAAGAGATCGACACGCTGCTCGACATGTTCCGCAAGGGAACCGTCGAGGACGAGGTCCGATCCGCCGCGCCGGCGCTGGAGGCGCCCGCGGACGATCGTTGCCGTGAGGTCGATCTGCTGAAGCCCAACCGGCTCGCGCGCGAGCAAGTGCGCGGCATCGAGCGCTACTTCGAGAGCGCCGCCAAGCTGTTGTCCGCGACGATCTCCGACAAGTTGCGCATCGATGCGCGCTGCGATTGCGTCGCGGTCGAGCAGCAGCGCTTCTCGACTTGGTTGGAGCAACTGCCTGGCCCCGTCGCGATGTATGTCGTCAAGATGGAGCCGTTCAAGGCGCCCGTGCTGCTGTCCGCGAGCACGAGCCTGCTCTACGGCGCCGTCGATCGCATCCTCGGCGGCTCTGGCCGAGTCTCGCGCGTGCCGAAGGACTTCACGCAGGCGGAGTACACCGTCGCCGATGCGTTGATGGGCCCGTGCCTCGACCGCCTCGTCGAGAGCCTCGACGAGGTCGTGAAGCTCAAGTGGTCCGTCGAGAATCGCTTTTGCAACCCGTCGATGGCGCAGGTGCTGCCGTCGCAGGACGTGGTGCTGTCGGTCTACTTCCAAGTCTCCGGCGAGTTCCTCATCGGTGACCTGCGCTTGATGATCCCGTTCCAGGCGATCGAGCCGCACTTGGAGAAGTTCGCCAAGGACAGCGTCACGCGCATGGAGCCGGGCGCCATGAAGGACAAGGTCGCAAAGACCCTCAAATCCGTGCCGCTCGACCTCACCGTGGAACTGGGCTCTGCGCGCATCACCTTGCGCCAGCTGCTCGATCTCCAACGCGGCGACGTGATCCCGCTCGATACTCGGTTTGGCAGTCCGGCGGTCGTGCCGGTGATGGGCAAACCCAAGTTCCTCGGCCAAGTTGGCCGGATCGGCAACAGGTTGGCGGTCCAGGTTGCCGATGTCATGGACGAGTAGAGCATGACCGAAACGACGACCAACCCTGTGGATGCGTGGAGCGCAGCGAGCGAATTGGCGCGCGCGTCGGCCGAAGCGGTCGCCGCTGCGGTGCAGCCCGTCGCGTTCGGCCAACTCGGCCCGGGCGTGAAGGGTGACACCCGCAATCTCGACCTGCTGCTCGACGTCGAGATCCCGATCTCGGTCGAAGTGGGCCGCGCGAAGATGAGCCTCGAAGAGGTTCTGAAGCTCGTGCCTGGCAGCGTCGTCGCGCTCGACAAGAAGGCTGAGGAGCCCGTCGACCTGCGCGTGAATGGCAAGCTCGTCGCGCGCGGCGAAGTCGTGCTCGTCGACGACACCTACGGCCTGCGCATCACGCAGATCGTCGACACAGCTGGTCGCATCGAAAGCCTGCGCTGAGGGTCTGCGGCGGTTGCCGCGTGAATCCTCGGTCGGCATTGCTTCCGCGCCTTGCATCGCATCCTGTCGCGCCGTTGCTGCGTGCGGCATGCTGCGCAGCATGCATGCGTTGACTCGCTGTCTCTCCTTGCTCGCTGCCGCCGCGCTCGCTGCTTCGTGCGGCTTGTTTCGCTCCGCTCCCGCAGAGCGCGACTACACGCTCGTCTATCTCAAGACCGGGCCGGCGGTGGGGTTGTCGAAGGACGAGCAAGCGCAGGTGTTTGCGGGGCACTTCGCGAACATGAATCGCCTTGCGCGAGAAGGGCACCTCGTCGTGGCTGGCCCGTTCGGCAAGCAGCGGAGCGACACGGCGCTGCGAGGCGTCTTCGTGCTGGCGACCGGCGACGCTGCGCGCGCGAAGGAGTTGGCGGAGAGCGACCCCGGCGTGAAGTCGGGCGTGTTCGCTCTGGAGTATCACTCGCTGCGCACCGCGGCGCCGCTCGCGCAGTTCTTGGCGGCTGAGCTGGCGCGCGAGGACGCGGACAAGGCGGCGGGCAAGACGCCGAAGCCTTCGGACAACATCCGCGGCTACGCGCTGCTGATCGCCGACGACTACGCGAAGATGGCGGAGGCGCTGGATGGCCGCCGCGAGGCGTTGCTCGTAGGTGCGATGGACGAGCGCGCAGGCTTTGCCATCGTCAATTGCATCGATCGCACGGCGGCAGAGGAAGCGTTCGCGCGGCTGCGGGAGCAGCTCGGCACGCACCGCTTCGAAGAGTGGTTTGCGAGCAAGGGGCTCGTCCAGTTGCCGACGATGGAGTGATCGCGTTGCGGCGCAGCGAAGCGCTCATGCGATCGCCGCGCGGCGGCGATCGATGATCGTGGGCTGCGCAATGGCTGCGCGTGGCTATCGTGTGTCGCTCGACAACGACCGCCCATGAGCCGAATCCTCCGCATCGCCGCCGCCGTTCTCTCGTTCGCCACAGCAGCCAGCGCCCAGCTGATCCTGCGCGACGACTTCAACTACATCGGTCCGCTGACCATGAACGGCTGGATTGCGCACAGCTCGGGCGGGCAGAAGCAGATCTGGTCGCAGGGTGAGTTCGCGCGGCTCGACCAAGGCACGGGCGCGGGCGAGGACATCAATCGCTCGTGGGCGCCGTATCCGCTGACGCAGACCCTCTGGTGCGGCTTCCGCATGAAGGTGCCGGCGGGCGGCGCGGTGACGACGACGAACGGCGTCTACTTCATTCACTTCAAGGACGCGACCTCTGGCTTCCGCGCACGCACGGGCATCCGAGCGCCGGGCGCGGGCGGCAACTTCCGTCTCGCGGTCAACGCCGACGGCACCAACCTGTCGCTGGGCGCGAATTGGCCGCAGGACTTGATGTTCGACACGGACTACTTCGTCGTCGTGAACTGGAACCCGACCACGGGCCAGTCGCAGATGTGGGTCAATCCGACGTCGCCATCGTCGCCGTCCGTCTCGCACACGGGCACGTTGGTGAACAGCTTCATGGTCGGCTTGGCCCTGCGCCAATCGACCGAATACACGGGCTTCATCCACGTCGACAACCTGTTCGTCGGGCTGTCGTTCGCGGACGTCGTCGGTCCCGGCGCGAGCTACCAGACGTTTGGCGCGGGCTGCGCCAACTCGGTTGGCGTCGCGAGCAACACGGCGGACTCGCTGCCGCGCCTCGGCTACACGACGACCGTGACGGTCGGCAACGTGACCAATCCCGCGGTTGCGCTGCTGCTGTTCGGGACGAGCAACGTGTTCTCGTCGACGTTTGGCCCGCTGCCGCTCGACCTTTCGCCATTCGGCGCGCCGGGCTGCTTTGGCCGCGTCAGCGATGACGCGCTGCAGATGTTCAACATCGGCTTCAACGGCGTGCAGTTCCCGCTCGCGATCCCCAACGACCTCGCGTTCTTCGGTCTCACGCTGCACACGCAGGCGATCGTGTTCGAGAACGTGAACGCGCTGGGCCTCGCGTTCTCGGACGCCGCGACGATGGTGATCGGCGGCTGAGGCGCTGCGCAATCGCGCAGCGGGGGGACTCAGGCGGCGGACGCGCTATGCGTCCTGGCCGCCGAGTCGAAGACGGCCGCTACTTGCCGGTCATCTCGTCGCGCATCGATGCCGCCTTCTGCGCGGCTTGCGTGCCCGACCACTTCTTGGTGTTCGCGAACTTGTCGAGTTCTTCGGCGAGCTTGCGACGTTGCGCCAGCTTGGTCGGATCGAACTTGCCCACGACCTTGTCGAGCGCCTTCTGCGCCGCGAGTTCGTCCTGGATGCGTTCGTCCTTCGCAAACCGATCGAGTTCGGCCTTGGCGGCATCCGCAGGCGGAAGCCCGGCCCACTCTTTCTGCATCTTCTCCAGCGCCTTCTCCGCGGAGCCGTAGTCCGGGCCCTTGCCCAGTTCCGGCACGCGAGCCGACTGCCGCTCGATGCGCTTTGCCAAGTCCGCCTGCTGAGCCTCGTAGACCGCCTTCGACTCGTCGTCGAGGTTGGGCTGCGCGAGGGTCTTCGTCAGGAAGTCCTGGAGCTTCTTGTGCTCTTTCTTCGCCCACATGGAGCGAAGCGCGTCGTACTTGGAGTCCGCCGGCAGCTTCGGGCCGAGCACCACGTTCTTCAGCTGTTCTTCGATGAAGCTCTCTGCAGGCTCGCGGTCCTTGGGAACGGTCAAGACCGTGCCGTCCGGCGCGATGCAGTAGATGCTCGGGAAGAAGCTGATGGCGTAGAGCTCGTTGACGCCCTTGGCGGTCACGAACGGGTACTTCGCACCAAGCTTGGTGATGAACGTTTCTTCGATCAACTTCTCGTTCTCATCGGACACGCCGATGAGCAGCAGCCCCCGATCCCGATACTTCTCGTAGAGAGAGTTCAGGTGCGGAACGGCTGCCTTACAGGGGCCTCACCAGGTCTGCGCGAAGTCGAGGATGACGAGCTTGCCTTCGAGCTCGTCGAACTTGGTCGGGCCGTCGTTCCATGCCTTCTGGATCTCGAAGGCAGGCGCGACCGAGCCCTTGGCGAGCTGTGCGGGCAGAGCGCTCGCAAACAGCACGGCCGCGGCAGCGGCGATGTAGCGGGTCGGGTTCATGTTGGTTGGTTCCGGTCGAAGACCGGCGGGGCAGCGTAACCGCGCACGGGCTGAGGCCAAGACGCCGATGTTCTCGATGCACACGCGGCACATGTTGCGAATGCGCCTGTGCGTCATGAGGGGCGAATGGCCCATCGCGAACTGGGCCCTATGGCTATGCTCCCGCCCCGATTCATGAACCGTCGATTTGATCCCCTGGAGCGTCAGGACCGGTTTCCCATCCTGCAGACCCTGAAAAACAGGGTCCTCGTCTTCGACGGCGGCATGGGGACGATGATCCAGCGCGCGAAACTCACGCTGGATGACTTCCACGGCAAGGAAGGCTGCAACGAGATCCTCGTGCGCACGCGGCCTGACGTGATCGAGAGCATCCACGCCGCTTACTTCGCGGCGGGCGCGGACGTCGTGGAGACGGACACGTTTGGCGGCCAACCCTATGTGCTCGCCGAGTTCGACATCGGGCACGAGGCCTTCGAACTCAACAAGCAGGGCGCCGCGCTCGCGCGCCGTGTCGCGGACAAGTTCAGCACGAAGGACCGCCCACGCTTTGTCTCGGGCTCGATCGGCCCGGGCACGCGCCTCGCGACGCTCGGACACATCTCCGGCGAAGAGCTCTACCAGGCGTATCGCGTGTTCGCGAAGGGCCTGATCGCTGGCGGCGCGGACTGCCTCAACATCGAGACTTGCCAGGACCTGTTGCAGGTCAAGCTCTCGATCCTCGCCGCGCGCGATGCGATGGAGGAGCTTGGCCGCGAGATCCCGATCTTCTGCACGGTCACGATCGAGACGACCGGCACGATGCTGGTCGGCAGCGACATCGCCGCGGCGCTCACGACGTTGGAGCACTTGCCGGTCGATGTGGTCGGCATCAACTGCGCGACGGGCCCGGACCTCATGCAGGAGTCGGTGCGACACCTCGGCAAGCACTCGACGCGGCCCGTGATGGTGATGCCCAACGCGGGATTGCCGCGCAACGTCGGCGGCGTCGCGGTCTATGACCTCACGCCAGAGGAGCTCGGCCAATACCACGCGCGCTTCGTGCGCGAGTTTGGCGTCGGCGTGGTCGGCGGTTGTTGTGGCACCACGCCGGAGCACGTCGCTGCGGTGGCCAAGGCGGTGCAGGGCCTCGTTCCGATCGAGCGTCCGCGCGACTACGTGCCGCAGGTCGCGAGCCTGTTCCACTCCGTCCCGCTCACGCAGGACTCGGGCCCGTTGCTCATCGGCGAGCGCACAAATGCGAACGGCAGCAAGAAGTTCCGCGACCTGATGCTCGCGCAGGACATCGAAGGCATGCTGGAGATCGCCAAGGAGCAGACGCACGAGGGCGCGCACATCCTCGATGTCTGCACCGCCTACGTCGGTCGCAACGAGATCGCGGACATGACGGGCCTGCTGCGGCCGTTGGTCCAGAAGGTCACCGCTCCGGTGATGATCGACAGCACGCAGATCGACGTCGTCGAAGAGGCGCTCAAGGTCACGCCAGGCCGCGCGATCATCAACTCGATCAACCTCGAGGACGGCGAAGGCAAGGCCGACGAGTTGTGCAAGCTCGCGGTGCGCTACGGCGCGATGTTCGTTGCGCTCACGATCGACGAAGAGGGCATGGCCAAGACCGCGCAGCGCAAGCTCGAGGTCGCGCAGCGCATCTACGACATCGTCGTGAAGCGCCACGGCATGAAGCCCGAAGACCTGATCTTCGATCCGCTGACGTTCACGATCGGATCCGGCGACGAGGCCTCGCGCGACGCGGGCATCCAGACGTTGCTCGGCATCAAGCTGATCAAGGAGCGCATCCCTGGTGTGCGCACGATCCTCGGTCTGTCCAACATCAGCTTCGGCCTCGATCCCTAC
>CAIYFF010000162.1 GCA_903925435.1 uncultured Planctomycetota bacterium
GTGAAGTTGCAGAAGTGCGGCGGCCCGCGCGCCGCGATGCGCATCGCCAACGCGTGCCATGAGCGCAAGCTCGCGGTGATGTGGGGCTGCAACGACGAGAGCGCGCTCGGCATCGCCGCCGCGCTGCACGTTGCGTTCGCGAGCAAGGCGACGCGCTACCTCGATCTCGACGGCAGCCTGGATCTCGCGAAGGACCCATTCGCCGGCGGGTTCGCGATCCGCGGCGGCGAGATGTCGACCATCCTGCGCGCTGGCCTCGGCTGCGAACTCGCATGAGCATGAACACGATCGACCGTCGTCGTTTCCTTGCCGCCGCGGCTGCGTTTGCGGCGTGGTCTGCCTGCGGATCGCTGCGCACGCGTGGCATCGCGCGAGGCGAGCGCATCGATGTGCTGCTGCGACGAGGCTCGATCCTCGACGGCAACGGCGGAGCTGCGTTCACAGCGGACATCGCGATCCAGGGCGATCGCATCGTCGGCATCGGCGACTACGACGCGGCGGACGCTGCGCGCGTGATCGACATCGACGGGCTTTCGATTGCGCCAGGATTCGTCGACATCCACACGCACAGCGATGCGTCGATCCTGCGATTCCCCGGCGCCGAGAGCCGAGTTCGCCAAGGCGTGACCACGGAGATCACGGGCAACTGCGGCGGCTCCGCGGCGCCAAAGAAGCCAGGCGACGACGACGACGCTGCCGATGCGGGTGACAGCGCAAAGCAACGCTGGACCGGCGTGCGTTCGTATTCCGACGCATGGCGCGCCGCGAAGCCTGCGCTCAACCACGCGATGTTGATTGGCCACGGCACGCTGCGCCGCGCCGTTCTTGGCAACGTCGATCGCGAAGCGACGTCGAGCGAGCTCGCAGAGATGGCGCGCATGCTGGATGAAGCGCTCGCGGAAGGCGCGATCGGCATGTCGACCGGGCTTGAGTATGTGCCTGGCATCTACGCGCCCGCGGCGGAGATCGAGCATCTTGCGCGCGTCGTCGCTGCGCGCGGCGGCTTGTATGCGTCGCACATGCGCAGCGAGGAAGACAAGCTGCTCGAGGCGATCGACGAGATCCTCGCGTTGGGTCGCAATACCGGCGTTCGCGTGCAGGTGTCGCACTTGAAGGCTTGCGGCCGTTCCAACTGGCAACTGCTCGACGAAGCGATTGCGCGCATCGAACGCGCGCGGCAATCCGGTGTCGACGTGATGGCGGACGCGTATCCGTACACCGCGTATTCGACGACGCTGACGATCTTGCTGGAGCCATGGTCGCGCGAAGGCGGCGCCGAAGCGATCACGTCGCGGTTGCGCGATCCAGCGCTGCGCCAACGCATGCTCGCGGAGTTGCCGCCGCATGTGGCGCGCGATCCAGGCGGCTTCGAACTCGTCGTCATCGCCTCGGTGAAGGACAAGTCGCACGAGGTCTGCGTCGGCAAGTCGCTCGTCGAAATCGCTGCTGCATGGAAGTGCGAGCCTGCTGACGCGTGCCTGCGCTTGCTCGAGGCGAGCAATGGCGAAGTGTCGTTCATCGGCCACGGCATTCAGGATGTCGGCGTCGACCGCGTGCTCGCGCATCCGCTCGTGATGGTGGGCTCCGATGGCCGCAGCATGGCGCCGTTCGGTCGCCAACTCGAACGGCCGCATCCGCGCTCCTATGGCACGTTCCCGCGTGCGCTCGGCGTGTATTGCCGCGAACGCGGGTTGTTCGACTTGCCGACCGCGATCCGCAAGATGACGTCGATGCCTGCGGACCGCGCGGGCATCCGCGACCGCGGCCGCATCGCAGTCGGCGCATTCGCAGATCTCGTTGTGTTCGACGCCAAGCTCGTGCGCGACGAAGCGTCGTGGCAAGAGCCGCAGCGCTACCCGACGGGCATCCGCCACGTCGCGGTCAACGGTGAGTTCGTCGTGTTGGACGGCGAGGGCACCGGCGCGCGGCCGGGGCGTTGGCTGGAAGCAGCGCGCTGAGCGCGATCAGAACCCGGCGGCCACTGCGCGGGCACGCGCTTCGTGCAGCGCTGCCTTGAATGCGTCGAGGTCGGCGAACTGCTGGCGCAGTGCGCCCGCATCGACGGATTCGCAGCAGGCGCAGAGGCGGCGAAGGTCTTCGAGCACCTTTACACGTGTCGGTTCGCCGCAGCCTTCTTCGCCGAGTCTGCCAGCAGCGTCTGCAGCGACGGCGAGCGCGAACAACTCCAACTGCGCGTCCTTGCCGCGGAAGGCCGTGTCGTAGAGCGACGCGAGCGTTCCGTGGCGCAGCTCTTCGAGTCGTCGCGCGAGTTGATGGAGTTCGCACACCTTCTGCGCGAGCGAACGCGCGCGCGCATCGGCGAGGCCGGGCCAACGATCGAGCATCGCGGAGAGCGGGGCCAGGCCCGTGTGCTCGTGGCCAGGATGCGATGGCAAGTCGGATGGGCGGGTGTAGCCCTTGCCGAGATCGTGGCAGAGCACCGCGATGAGCACAGCGAGACGGTCGCGTTCGTCGAGTCCCTGCGCATGCTGCACGGCCCATTCGAGCGCGAGGATGATGTGCAGCGACTGGCTGATCTCGGGATGCCAGCGCTGTGGGCCCGCTGGGCGGCCGTCGAACTGCAGAGCAAGTTCGGGCAGCAAGCGATCGAGCAGTCCGACTTCGAACAGGTCGAGAAAGAATCGGCCCGGCGAAGCGCAGTGCAGCAGCGCCGCGCGAAGCTCCAGCGCGATGGCTTCCTTTGGCAGCGAATCGAACACCGACAACGGCAGCCGCAGCTTGCGGATCTTGGAGTCGACGTCGAAGCCCCATTCGCGCGCCTTGCGGAAGTAGCGAAGCCACCGGATCGGGTGCTCGCGGACGCGTTGCTCGGCGTCGCCGCATGCTGCTACGCGGCGCGCGCGCCAATCCGCAACACCGCCGCATGGATCGTGGATCGCGCCATCGTGCAGCGACAACGCGACGGCGCCGCAGGTCATGTCGCGCGCGCGCAGGTCGCGTTCGATGCGCATCGCGAGTGGCATCGACGCATCCGAGTCGCGCAGCGTCGTGATCTCGCAGCGAAGGTCGCCGATGCGCAGCGCGAGCGTGCCGCGGTCGACGCTGCCGGTAGTCGTCGGAACGAACGCGCGGTGGCTTTCGAGCAACGCGCGACCTTCTTCCGGCGCGAGCGCCCACGCGAAGTCGAGGTCTTTGGGTTGCGGCCCCGCGATCCCTTCTCGTTCGCACGCGATGGCGAGCGCTTGGCTGCCGACGACGAGCGCGCCGAGCTCTTGTGCGCAAAGCCACGGCGCATGGGCGCGCACGTAGGCAATCGGGTCGCGGGCCGGGTCTTGTGCAGGAGGAGCGGTCACGGAATGGGGTGTCAGGATCGGCAATGTAGCAGTGGGCAACGGCCCGCTCCCGCGCGGAGTCGCGTAGGCGCGCATTGTGAGAGGCAGAATCCCCTCCATGCCGACTCCAGCCCGCCCATGGCATCGGCCGATCCAGGACCCATGGGTCGATTCGCGTTGGTGTCGGCGTTCGCGTTCTTGCTCTCGGGGTGCCTCGAGGTCGAGCAGACCGTCACGTTTGCGCAGGATGGGTCGGGCTCGCAGGCGCTCGTGATGAATGCGCCCGAGTCGACGCTCAACGCGGTGCGCATGGCGGCATCCGTCAACCAGACCAACGCGAGCAGCGACCCGACGGCCCTGTTCTCGAAGGAGAAGGTCGAGGGCGAACTCGCAGTGGCGGGCCTCGTGCTCGCGCGCCACGAGACGACCGAGCAAGGCGCATCTCGCAAGGTCGACATGGAGGCCACGTTCTCGGCGCCGTCGCAGCTGCGGCAGAGTCCGCTGATCGGTTCGCTTGCCGAATGGCATTTCACGGCGGGGCCGGTGCCGGACACGGTGGAAGTCACGCTGTTCCCGCAAGGCAAGAAGGCGTGGGAAGAGGCGCGAGCGAAGGCCGAAGCGATGAAGGACAAGGCCGACGCGGTCGCCAACGACTTCTTCGCGCGACGCAAGCAGCAGCTCGATGGTCTCGATGTGACGTTCCGCCTGCGGCTGCCCGGCAAGGTGCTCCGCTACACTGCGAACCTCGAGCAGACGGGCGAATGCGAAGTCACCGCGAAGATCACTGCCGAGCAGATCAAGACGCCAGAAGACCTCGTGCGACGTCTCGCGCCGCGGTTCCAGGCGGTGTTCGACGCACGCGAGTGCAAGACGTTCCCGATCGACCAGTGATGGCAACGCGCTGCCGCTTGCCGCGCGAAGTCAGGAGCGTCAGCGCATGAAGCGCTTCGTCGCCAACTTCGCGCGATGGCTCTGCCATCTGATCGGCGGCGTGCTGCTCGGCGCGGGACTCGTGCTGCACGGCCAGATCGCGTTCATCCGCGTCGCCAACCACGAAGTCGAGAAGACGTTCTTCCTGTGGCGCCTCGTCGGCGAAGCGACGGTCTATCTCCAGTCGCTCGATGTTCAGGTCGCGCTCGCGTTGCAGGACATCCCCGAGAACGTGCTGCGCGAATCCGACCTCGCCGCGTGGACGCTCGTGATCGTGGGGACGCTGATGGTGCTTGCGGCGCTCGTGATGCCGCGGCCGCGGGCGAAGTGAATGCGTGACGCGGCCCGCTGACGCCGTTGCGCTCGTCAGTTCTTGAACTCGACGAACTTGCCGCCGTTCTCCTGCGCCATCCGTCGCATCAACTCGCTCGGCGACAGCGTCAGTTCGCGTGGATCGCGGTCGTCGCTCGACGTGATGAAGATCGTGTTGATGCGGATCTTGGTGAAGCGGTTCGCTTCGTTGACGAGCCGCAGGATCTCCATCGGATCGAGGATCTCGCCGACGCTCCGCGCGCCGTCGGAGACGACGAAGATCTCGTCGATCGCGGTGTCCTGCGCTTCGCCGTAGATCTGCGTCGTCACGGTCAGCGCTTCTTCGAGGCCCGACCACATGTTGGTGCCGCCGTCGCGCTGGTTGGGCGGCGGATAGGTCGCGGTCCAGCTGTCGACGAACTCGAGCGCCTTCTTCTTGTTCTTCTCGTTGGCCTCGACGAGCTCCTTGCTCCACACGCGCGCCTTGGGCCGGCCGTTGAACGTGATGAAGTTGAGTTTCGACGCGGCGGGGATCTCCGCGATCGCCTTGTGCATCTGCCGCTTGGCGAACGCGAGCCTCGTGCCGCCGCCTTGCGTGTCTGCCGCGTCTTCGCCGCCGAGCGCCTTCATCGCAAACTCCATGCTGCCGGACAGGTCGATGACGAACAGGATGCGGCTGCCTTGCGCGGGGATGCCGCAGAACGACGCGGTGCGCTCGGGGCCCTTTGGCGCCGCTGCCGGCTTCCGTTCTTGGGCGAGCAGCTTCTGCTGCTCCTGTTCCCAGAATTGCCGCCACTGCGACGGCGCGCTCGCGGGAAACACCGCGCCGGTCAGCGACACGAGCGTCTCGTGCGTGCGGTAGAGCAGCAGCGTCGACAGCGCGCCGGACTGCACCTGCTCAGGATGGTCGTAGAAGCGTTGGAGCACCGCGATCAGCGCCGGCGCCGCAGACATCGCGCCTGCGTCGGAGACGAAGGTCACGAGTTCCATGTCCGCGCGCCAATCGCTCTTGCCGATCGCGCGCGCTGCGGCCTCGCCGGCTCGCTTCAGCGCGCCGGAAGCCGCGGGCGCCGCTGCTGGCTTTGCTGCGTCGCTTGGCTTCTCGGCCTCGGGCTTTGGCGTCAACTCGCTTTGGATGCATGCGCGCAACGCGGCGGTGAGCGCGATCATCGCTGGCGACTGGGTCTCGGCTTCGAGCGCAGCAATGAGAGCGTCGGCGCTGCTCGGATCGGCGACGAGCGCGAGCGCTTCTGCCGCAGCGATTCGCAGCGGCAACTCGGCGGCGCGCAGTTGTTGTTCGCAGAGCTTCTTCGCCGAGACATCCTTGCGTGCTGCGAGCGCGCGGATTGCCGCCGCGCGGCTGCCACTGCCAAAGGCCTTGTCCGCCGCTTCGTCGCCAGCAGCGAGCTTGCGCATGCGATCGACCGCGAGGGCTTCGGTCAGCTTCGCCGCGTAGCGCTCCCCGAGCGCGCGCACGCGCGACGGCGCCATCGCTTCGGTGTACTTGACCTTGCCGTGATCGAGTCCGACTGCGGCGACGGTGAGGATCGCTTCTGCGGCCTCGGCGGTTTGCAACGCGGCAGTGAGCCGCAGCAAGAGTTCGAGTTCGCGCGCAGCGGTGAACGCTTCGGCTTCTCCCTTCGGCGCGAGCCCAAACTTCTCGGAGATCACGTCGCCGCGCAGTTGTTGCTGGCTCTCGAAGTCGACCTTTCCCGAGCGATACGCGCGAACCCACGCGAGCAGCGCCTTCAGTGGTTTGTCGTCGTTCTTGGCGGCTTGCTGTTCGCCCGCATGCGTCGGCTTGGCGGCGTGCCACGCAGCATTGGCGGGCAACGAGAGCGCGGCGGAGAAAAGCGCAGCGAGCAACGCGTTCATCGGGTCTTCAGCCTACCCGCGACGGCGCGCAATCGCCCTGCTCAGCGATTCTGGTCCGTCGTGATGCGCACGCGGAGTTCGCCACGAAGCCTGCGGAACACAGACTCCGGTCCTTCGATCTCGCTCATCGGCGCCACGTAGATCGGCCCGCAATCGTTGGAGAACACGAACGTGCGGCTCAGCTCGAACGGGTTCATCTGCGATGCGTCCGGCGCCGGCAGCACGAAGAAGATCTGGTCCAGCAGCTCGGGCCACGATCGCGCGATGCGTTGCACTTCTTGCTGCTCGTCGCCGCGGTCGAAGCTCGGCGTCACCGACAGCGCCGTCGTCAGTCGGCTGAGGCTCAAGCTCTTGCGCAGCGCGGGCGCCACGAACTCGCGCACGCTGGCGAGGCTCGGGCCTTCTTGCCGCAAGCGGTCGCGGTCGAGCAACGTCACGAACACGCGCAAGTCCGAGTCAACCTGCGGATCGCCGAAGCTGAGGCGCTTTGCGTCGCGCAACTCCGCGAGCACGCCGCCAAGGCGCGACAGCGAATCCGCGTCATCGCAGATCTTGCGCACCATCGGCTCGTCGGCGACGCCGTTGTCGAGCAGCGCGATGCAGTGCGACGTCCACTTGTGCCGTTGCTCGAACTGGCGCGCCGTCTCGACGGCGAGCAGGTCCGACGTCAGCGGCTTGACGGAGGTGAGGATTGCATCTTGGCGGCGCGGCGCGAGCGGCGACGCATCCGCGGACGCAACGTAGGCTGGCTCGCGCAGATCGCCGGCGAACTGCGCCTGCTTGGGCTCCACGGCAGTGCGCGGCGACGGCGGCATCGTTGGTTGCGCGACGAACATCGCTTCGTCTCCGCGCGCGCGTTCTGAGCCGTTGTCCTTCAGCAGCGACGCGATCGCGAGCACGGCCGCTGCGGCCGCGGCGCCGACAAGCATGTAGCGGACGCGCGCGCCGATGGAGACTGGCTCTGTGAACACCGCGGTCGGCGTGCCTTCGCCGGCTTCGATGCGCGCGAACAGGCGGGTGCGGAAGTCCGCGCCGACGTGATGCTGCGACAGCCGCGAAGCGACGTTGCGCGTGCGTTCCAGCTCGCTCCAAAAGCGCGTGCATGGCTCGCACGACGCGAGATGGTCGAGCACGAGCGCGCGACGGCCAGAAGCCAGGCGGCCGTCGAGGTACTCGGAGAGTTCGTGTTGGCAGGTGCGGCAGTGCATGTTGCGTCTCACACCTTGATGAGCCGGCTGACGAGGGACTTGAAGCGTTGGCGCGCGCGGAACAGCCGCGTCGACACCGTCTTGACTGGGCAGCCGAGGATCGCGGACGCGTCCTCGTAGCTGAGCCCTTCGACTTCGCAGAGCAGGAACGCCTCGCGGAACTTCGCAGGCAGTTGTTCGATCGCGCGTTCGATCGTCTCGTTGGCTTCGCGCGTCTCGGCGATCTGGTCGGGGCGTTGGTTGTCCGTATCCCCCGGCACGAAGGGCTGGTCTTCGTCGCGCGAGAGGTCGCCGAACAGGCTCATCTTGAACTTGCGGCGCCGCAGTTGGTCGAGGCACAGGTTGCGCGCCACGCGATAGAGCCAAGGGCGATATGCGGCGACGGGGACCTGCTCGAGGTGGCGGTAGAGAGCAAGGAAGCTGTCCTGCGCCACGTCTTCGGCCGCCGTGCTGTCGCCGAGCATGCGCGCCGCGAAGGACTTCAGGCCGTCCGCATGCTCCGCGAGCGCGCGGTGCCACGCGACCAACGTCGCCGGATCGGGTTCGTGCTGCGCCACTCGGGAATGCATTGCTGGAGACGGGTCGCGGGAGTCGCCATGATCCTCGGCCCGACGCGCGCTGCAGCGGCATCGGTCCCGCGACCCGGGCGAATGTAGGCCACCGCAGACGAGACCCCTGGCCGAAAACTCCGCGTCGCCAAGACCGTTGCCGTCGAACCCAAGCGGCCTTACCTCCGCCAGTCCTCCGCTCGCCGGTTTCCCCTGACCGCAACGCACCTGATCCACCCCATGGCACGGCGCCTTCCCCTGGTTCTCCTCGCTTGCCTCGCCGCCTGCACCGGTGGGATGGGGCACCGCTCCATGGCGACGCTGCTGGGCGAGTTGCCGATCCCGGCGGGCACGTCGCGGATCCGCGTGGAGATCGAGAATGGCAGCCTCGACGTTCGCGTCGGCGCGACCGGATCCGTGCGCTACCGCGGGCAGGTGCGCCGCGCCGCGGACACCAAGGAGCAGCTCGCAGCGTTCGAGGCTGTCGGCGCCGAACTGCGCGCAGAACAGGACCCGAAGGACCCGGCGACGCTCGTGATCCGCGGACCGTCGCGGCCTGCGGGCCAGCAGATCGGCGTGCTCGCGATCGAGTCGATCCTCGAGATCCCCGATGGCATCGGCGTGATCCTCGCCGTGACGGGCAGCGGCAATCTCGCGGTCGACACGCGGTCTGCGTTTGTGGACCTTCGCTGCGGCCGCGGCGACGTGCGCTGCAAGGCGACGACCGCTGGCGCGATCGTGCGCACCGGCCGCGGCAACGTGATCCTCGATGACCACTCCGGCGACGTCGACGTCGAGATCGGCGTCGGCGACATGCAGGTGTTCGTGCGCGAGCCGAAGCAGCGCATCGTGCTCGTGACCGGCATGGGAAATGTGCAGTGCATCCTTCCGCCCGAGGCGCAGTTCCGCGCCGATGCGCGCACGCAGACGGGCAAGCTCGCCAATGGCTTCGGCATGCCGATCGAGAAGGATGGCTACCGCGCGACGATGGTTGGTCAGCGCGGTGATGGACGCACGGAACTCGTGATGCGATCGGGCAAAGGCCACCTGTCGCTGAGCCACAAGACGTTCGATACGCAGCGGTGAGCGGTGCCGTGCGCACTCGTGCGCATGGAGGAAACACCGGGGCAAGAGCGAACTAGGTCGCGTGCTCGACTGCGAGATCACGCCGGAACCAGTGCTCAGGCAGCCCGCCTCACGGGCAACGCCAGGGTGCTTTCGCGCGGTGGGGCACCAAGTGCGTAGCGCGGAAGTGCGCCTTGCACCGGCATTCTTCCGCAGTGCCTCGTATCGGACGCCCCTCACCCGGCAAGGCGTCCAGTGCGAAGCGCCTCACACACAACCACACCATGGCAATCGGCAAGCGTCTGCTCGTTTTCTCCGCCCGTGATCCCAAGTCGGCTTCGTTGCTCAACGCGACCTCCGGCTGGGGTTGCATGACCACCACCTGCGATTCGGTCGATGATCTTCGTGGCCGCATCGAAGGCACCGAACAGGACCTCGTGCTCGTCGAACCGTCGTCGGCGCTGCGCAAGTTGTTCACCGGCGCCGGCGATGAGGAAGCGCTGAAGCTCCCGCTCGCCGAAGTCGAGAAGCGCCACATCATGCGCGTGCTCGCTTCTACCGGCGGCAACAAGACGCGCGCGGCGCGCATCCTCGGCATCGACACCAAGACGCTCTACAACAAGCTGAAGAGCTACCGGTCGTCGGACAACGTCGCCCGCCGGCTGTCGATGAACGGCTCCGCCACGGCGTCGGTCTGATCGCAGAGCGAGCCTGCGCGGCTGCATCCATGCAGCGGCCGCGAAGTGGCTCGCCCGCTGAGCGCTCCCGGACCTCCGGTTGCAGCGCATCGCTCCGCGCGGCATCCATGCGCCGCGCGGGGCGGTTCCAAAGTGGCGCAACGTGCGCTGCATCTCCAACTGCGCTGCGTTGCGTTGTTGAGCACCTGCGCGTTCCCGGCGTCCCTTCTTGGGGCGGTTTCTTTGGCACTGGGAGCGCGATGGAACTGCCGCAGATCGCGCGCGGATTTTTCTTCGAAGACTCCGCGTGCGCGATGCGCCGGTGCGACCGCAGGGCGGTGCATGCGCATGCCTCACAAGGGCTTTCGCCGCGTCGCACAGGGCTAATGCGGCGGTCGCCGCTGCCGATCATCTGCCTGCGCCGCGAGGCGCACACGCAGAACACTGACCTGCGACGGGCCTTGATTCGCCGACTTCGATCCTTTGCCTGCAGTGCCCGTCGCAGGTTCTTTCGCTCCGCCTGAGTTGCTCCGCGCCGATGCACGCGTCGAGCGCACGGCGCGCGAGGAACCGAGCTGGAACCCGTTCTGGAAACTCGCCGTGGCGACGGTTCAATGTTCGGCCCTATGGGCTTCCAGGACCACATCCACGCAATCCGCAGAGCAGAGCTGAGAGTAGACCAGCTCAAGGTGTCTCTTTGACTACGAGCTACGCCACCGCGAGCTCGCGCGCATCGAGAACCAGA
>CAIYFF010000163.1 GCA_903925435.1 uncultured Planctomycetota bacterium
CACCAACCAGGGGTCTCACATACGCCTACTGCACGGCCAGCAGGGACTGACGGACGTGCTTCGCTGCCACGGGGGGGTCGCCCCCCTGGCCAGGCCCCATCTCGAGAACGCCGAACTCTCGCCGGATCAATCCCCGGACTCGATCGCTCGTCGCCACAACACAGGATCCTGCTCCCGGAGTCACCTGAGCCTCGCCCTGCGTGGACGCCCGGAAGCGCGCCGTTGCAGACAGGATGCGAGAACCAAGCCGTAGAGAGTCGGCGATGAAGCCTGCTCCCTTCGAATACGATAAACACCCGACGAACGTCGCCTGTTTCACGCCCCCACTGCGCGCGCGCAGAAATGCCGAAGAAACTCGGCGCTCTGCAGCAAGATCTCGGACAGGGGTCATTGGGAATGTCAGGCAGACGGACAAGGGATGAGCGAGCTCGTTTGGCTCGCCGGCCCGGTTTGCAGGCCTAACAAGAGTAGCCCCGAAGTTGCAAACGGTGCGGCGCGCAGACATCGAGCAACGACGCGCAGCATGCCATGTTCGTCGCGCACCGATTTCAGTCCGTAGCAGCGCAATGCGCAGAAGCCCCTGCCATCGGTGTCTCCAGAGCGCATTCCCAGACAGGGACTCTCACTCACTACGCTGCAGCGAACGCGCCGAAAAATGCGCAGGCCTTCGAAAGCATGAGCAACGCACCCACTTCCGCGAGCAAGACAGCCCAGGGGCTGCGCGTCCTGTCCCCCGTTGCCGCGGCGCACAGCCCGGTGCTCAGTGAAGCTGCGTTGGGCTTCGTGGCAGAACTCGAACGACGCTTTGGCGCACGGCGGCGCGAAATGCTCGCGATGCGGCAAGAGCGCAAGGCTCGACTCGACGCCGGGGCCACGCCGGACTTCCTGACCGAAACGGTCGGCGTGCGCACGGGCGACTGGAAGGTGGCGCCCGTGCCCCAAGAACTGCTCGACCGCCGCGTCGAGATCACGGGACCGACCGATCGGAAGATGGTCATCAACGCGCTCAACAGCGGCGCGTGTGTGTTCATGGCGGACTTCGAGGACAGCCTCGCGCCCACGTGGCACAACGTGCTCGACGGCCAGAAGAACCTCGCGGACGCCGTGCGGCGCACGATCGACTTCACGGACCAGAACAGCGGCAAGCAGTATCGACTCGCCGACAAGCCTGCGATCCTGTTCGTGCGACCGCGCGGTTGGCACCTCGAAGAGAAGAACGTCGAGCTCGACGGCAAGCGCGTGTCCGCGTCCCTGTTCGACTTCGGCTTGTTCTTCTTCCACAACGCAAAGGAGCAACTCGCACGCGGCACGGGGCCGTACTTCTACTTGCCCAAGATGGAGAGCCATCTCGAGGCGCGTTTGTGGAACGACGTGTTCCGTTGGTCGCAAGAACGGCTCTCGATCCCGCAAGGCTCGATCAAGGCGACGGTGCTGATCGAGACGATCCTCGCCGCGTTCGAAATGGACGAGATCCTCTACGAGTTGCGCGAGCACTCCGCCGGACTCAACTGCGGACGCTGGGACTACATCTTCTCGTTCATCAAGAAGTTCCGCGCGCACAAGGACCGCATCGTTCCCGACCGCGCGTCAGTGACGATGACGCAGCGTTTCTTGCGCAGCTACAGCCAACTGCTGATCAAGACCTGCCACAAGCGTGGCGCCTTCGCGATGGGCGGCATGGCTGCGCAGATCCCGATCAAGAACGACGCGCAGCGCAACGAGCAGGCCTTCGCGAAGGTCCGCGCCGACAAGCAGCGCGAAGCCAATGATGGGCACGACGGCACTTGGGTCGCACACCCGGGCCTCGTCGCGCTAGCGAAGGAAGAGTTCGACCGCGTGCTGCAACAGCACAAGAACCAGCTGCACGTGCAGCGCCTCGACGTGCATGTGACCGCAGCCGACCTGCTCGCGCTGCCCGAAGGCGTCTGCACCGAACAGGGCCTCCGCCAGAACCTGAACGTCGGCGTGCAATACGTCGAAGCATGGCTCTGCGGCAACGGCTGCGTGCCGCTGCACGACCTCATGGAGGACGCGGCGACCGCGGAGATCAGCCGCGTGCAAGCGTGGCAGTGGCTGCGCCACGGCGCGCGCTTGCAGGACGGCCGACTCGTCGACGAAGCGCTCGTGCGCAAGGTCTTGGCCGAGGAGCTCGCCGCAATCGAACGCGCATTGACGCCAGAGAAGTTCGCTGCCCGCAAGTTCGCGGACGCGAGCCGCCTGTTCCTCGACATGGTGTGCGCAACGGAGTTGCCCGACTTCCTCACGAGCGCCGCCTACGAACGCATCTGAACGCACACAACGACACCAACCGATCTTTCACCAAGGACACCATGACCACGAACGACTACCTGCCTCACCTCAAGGATCTCCCGAAGGGCCGCTTCGACGGCATCCGCCGCGACTACTCGGTCGACGAGGTCCAGCGCCTCGCAGGATCGCTGCGCGTCGAGCACACGATCGCGGCGCACGGCGCAAAGCGCTTGTGGGCACAGTTGCACGGCGAGTCGCACATCGCGGCACTCGGTGCGCTGACCGGCAACCAGGCGGTGCAGATGGTCAAGGCGGGCCTGCAAGCGATCTACCTCAGCGGCTGGCAAGTCGCGGCCGACGCGAACCTGTCCGGCCACATGTACCCGGACCAGAGCCTCTACCCGTCGAACTCCGTTCCCAACGTCGTGAAGCGCATCAACCAAGCGCTGCAGCGCGCGGACCAGATCGCGCACATGGAGAACGACCACTCCACGAACTGGTTCGTGCCGATCGTCGCCGACGCGGAAGCGGGCTGCGGCGGCCCGCTCAACGCGTTTGAGTGGAGGAAGCAGAGGATAGAAGCGGGCGCTGCAGGCGTGCACTTCGAGGACCAGATCGCGAGGGAGAAGAAGTGCGGCCA
>CAIYFF010000164.1 GCA_903925435.1 uncultured Planctomycetota bacterium
GCGCTGCGGTAGTCGGCGTAGACCTTGATCCACTGCGCGCCACAGCGCTGCTGCTCGCGCACCGCCGCGCGGATCTCCTCGACGCCGAGCACGCACTGCGCGCCCTTCTCGACCTTCGGATCCTCGGGATCGGGCCCATAACGACCGCGCATGTGGATCGCGCGCGTCGAGGCGAACACTTCGGGCCCGGCGACAAGACCCTCCTTCCACGCTCGCTGTAGGTCCACGTCCGCGTAGCCAGCACCTTCGGTGCCGAGATCGCGCACGGCGAAGAACCCCGCGCGCAACGTCGCCTCGGCGTGGCGCACCGCGCGCATCGACCGCAGAGCGACGCGCTCGTTGCGCACCTGCTCGTCCCACGACATCTGCGCATACGGCCGCAAGAACAGGTGCGTGTGCAGGTCGATCAAGCCGGGCACGACCCACGCGTCGCCGAAGTCGACGTCGACCTGCTCGCCTTCGCGCCGCTGCAGCATCTGGAAGATGCTCGGCCCCATCGCGTGCAGCACCTGGTCCTCGAGCCACGACCTGCCGTCTTCTGCCAGCACGCGCTTACACGCAAACGACGTCGGCCGCTGCGCCGCTGCGTGTTCGCATACGGCAGTGACTGCGGCGAACAGGACCAGCGCAACACGCAACCAAGGCCACGAGGACACGACTCGCATCGCCCCATCATGCATTGCCGCTCGCATTCGCGCCTGCTTGGCGGTGAACTCCGACACCGCGAATGGACTGGATCACGTCTTCGGAAGCCTGGATCGCGCTCTGCACACTGACCGTCATGGAGGTCGTGCTCGGCGTCGACAATCTCGTCTTCGTCTCGATCCTCACTGGTCGCTTGCCGGCGGCGCAGAGGCCCAAGGCGCAACGTGTCGGACTCACGCTCGCGCTCGGCCTCCGGCTCGTGCTGCTGTTCTGCATCTCGTGGGTCATGCAGCTCACGGCGCCGCTCTTCTCGGTCATCGGCCGCGAGATCTCCGGCAAGGACCTGATCCTGCTCGGCGGCGGCCTGTTCTTGATCTGGAAGAGCGTCACCGAGATCCATCGCAAGCTCGAGGGCGAGGACGGCGAGAGCGAAGGCGGCGGCAAGGCCGTGACGATGGGCTCGGTGCTCGCGCAGATCGCGCTGCTCGACCTCGTGTTCTCGCTCGATTCGGTGATCACCGCAGTCGGCATGGCCAAGGACGTCGCCGTCATGGTCCTCGCGATCGTGATCTCCTCGGTCGTGATGATCGCGTTCGTCGACCGCATCTGCGCGTTCGTCGACTCGCACCCGACGGTCAAGATGCTCGCGCTGTCGTTCTTGCTGCTGATCGGCACGACGCTCGTCGCCGAAGGCGCCGGCCAGCACTTCCCGAAGGGCTACGTCTACTTCGCGATGGGTTTCTCGGTGTTCGTCGAGGCGCTCAACCTGCGGCTCAAGAAGAAGGGCACAGCGGTCCGGCTCCACGGCCCGCATCCCGGCGCGCGCTGAGACCGCGCTCACCGAACGAGCCGCAAAACCGACGTTTCGGTTTCGCCCTCGCAACCGGCAGAATGCGGGAAGGTCCGCACTCGAATCCCCTCCAAGGCCCCCATGCTCCGCCGCCCCTGGCTCCCGATCGCGCTCGCCCTACTCACGGCATGCGCAAGCTCCGACCCCAAGTCCACGACGGGCACGTTTGACCCGGAACTCGAGAAGCAAGAGCAGGGGAAGCTCGACTCGGAGGCCGCGCGCAACGAGTTCCACGCCGTGCTGCTGCAGATCGACCAGGCGCTCGACAGCTACGTGCGCGCCGTCAGCAACTCCGGCATCGCGCGCTACGACACCGAGCGCGAGCAGCTCGACCGACTGCTGCGCCAGCTGGTGAGCGGCAAGCCGGCGGGCTCCACCACCGACAAGCTCGTGGCGCTCGCGGGCGACTCCGCGGACGCGTATCGGCAAGGCATCGCGCTCGCGGCGCTTGGCTTCGCCGATCGCAGCGACGCGATGTCGGTGATCCTGCAAGGCGCGCAACTTCAGGACGAGCAACTCGTCGACCGCGCGGTGCTGGGCCTCGCGATCCTGCGCGATCCGCGCACGCCGCCAGGCGTCATCGGGCGCGTTGTCGAAAACGAAAAGCACAACGAACGCGGCCGCATCGGCGCGGCGTGGGCGCTCGTGCATCTGCAAGAGAACAGCCTGCGCGCGGACGAGATCCTGCCGGTCTGGCTGCACATCCTCGAAGGCGACAAGGATCAGCATCCGCTCCTGCTCGCCAACGCGCTGCGCGGCCTCGGCTTCACGCGCAACGCCAAGCACGCGGCGATCGTCGCGAAGTACACCTCGCACCCGACGCCGCGCGTTCGCATGAATGCGGCGATCGCGCTCGGCCGCATGAACGCGCAAGACCAATACGAGAGCTTGCTGACCATGCTCGGCCCGGGCGAAACGACGCCCAACGTGCGGCTCGCGGCGCGCAAGGCGTTGCAGCAGCTTGCCGGCAACGTGGACCGTGGCTACGACGTCGCGCTGTGGCGACGCGAGTTCCAGCGCGGCAAGTGATCACGGCGCGCGCAGCGGCGATCGCCATTGCGCTCGCGCTCACTCTGCCGAGCTGCAACCAAAAGCCTGCGGACGACGCGGCATCGCAGCCGCAGGCCGATGCGCCCATCGACGTCTCGGCCATCGACGCAGCAACTGTGCCGTCGCGATTGGTCGCGGCATGCCACGCTGAAGTCACAGGATTCGATCGCTTCGTAGCGCAGGTGACGTTGCCTGACGGATCGAAAGCGAAGGTGTACGGCAGCCTGCCGGATCGATTGCGCATCGAGTGGCCAGATGGCGAAACGCACCTGTGCCAAGGCGCGCGCGCGCTGCGCGTCACGCGGCAAGCCCCGCCAACCTCGCCGCTCGACCCCATCGCTGCATCGCGCGCATTGGCGATGCTGCGCCTGCTCGATGTCGCGACGCTCGGCCCAGCGCGGCGTGCGACTGCGTGCGAACGACTCGCAGCCAACGCATTCCGCATCGTCGAGCGCGACGGCGCAGCCTGGCGCATGGAACTGCAGCCAAACGCATTGCTGCTCGCATCGATGACGCCGCTGGATGGCGCAGACCAAGAGCGCGTCGCCGTCGAGGGCCACTTGCGCACATCCACGACGCGCATCGTGCAGACGGCGGACATCGCGCCGCTTGGACGCTGCACGATTCGCTTCGATGCAGTCGACTTCGCGTGGGATGAAACGATGTTCGAGGCGGCTGTGGTTGCTGCGTCAGAAGAGAAGCCGTCGCTGATCGTCGGCGCGCCGCAGCATCCGACGGAGCCCGTGCTCGAGCCCGCGCGCGCAGCGCGTTGGCTCTGCGCAACGGACCCGGGCAGCTGGGAAGCGCGCGCTGCGCTCGCACAGCAATGGACCGCGACCTTGCGCGAAGCGGGGCAGAGCGTCGCAGGCTTCTGCGGCCTCGCACGCGACGGCGAGCGCGAACTCTTCATCATCCCGTTCCGCGCAGCAGCAGGCGCAGAGCCGTGGACTCCACCATCCGGCGTCGAAGTGCGCGAAGCCGCGGCCACGCGCGCGCTCGCCGTCTATCCGCCAACCGGCTCCTTCGACGAACGCCGCGCGACCGGCCTTGCGCAACTGCAGCGCGCGATCCAAGACCGCGGGCTCACCGCCGCGAGCGTCGTGATCGCGCAACCCTTCTTGCACCTCGACGAGGCTGTGCCCGACGCAGGCGCGCTGAAGTCACCCGTGGTGCGCGTCGCAGTGTTGCTGCGTTGACCCAAGAATCTGGCGGGTTCCATCCCCCTTCGAGCATCAAGCTCATCATGCGAACCCAACAGACCAACGCTGCCTTCACCACGGTCGTCGACTCGCCGATCGGCAAGCTGCGCATCGCAGTCACCGCGACCGGAGCCCTTGCCAGGATCGAGATGCAAGAGGCCCCGATGACCCAGAAGTCGGATCCGCCGCTCGCGCGCGAAGGCGAGCAAGTCAACGCTGCGCGCTGCGCCCACGTGACGAAGCAACTCGCCGACTACTTCGCGGGCCGACGCACGTCGTTCGATCTCGAACTGGCGGCGACGGGCACGGAGTTTCAGCAGAAGGCATGGGCCGCGCTGCAGAAGATCCCGTTCGGGAAAACGCGCAGCTACCAGGAGCAAGCGCAGAAGGTCGGCAAGCCGACCGCGATGCGTGCGATCGGCGCCGCAAACGGGCGCAATCCTGTGCCCATCGTCGTGCCCTGCCATCGCGTGATCGGCAAGGACGGAAGCCTCACCGGCTTCAGCGCCGGCGTGGACAAGAAGCGTTGGCTGCTCGAACACGAACAGCGCGTGCTCGCCGCATCGAAGAACGCGGCGAGCAACAAGCGCTGAGCAGCCATCGTCGCGCGATCAGCGCGGGAACACGCGGCCGAGGCGGCCGAGGTTGCGCAGGCGCGACTCGTGCGCGCCGAGGTCGTTGTCGAGCTGCACCCAGAGGTTGCCGCGCTCGATGACCACGCCTTCGATCTTCTCGTAGGGCGTGAACTCCGCGACGCAGTCACGCACGAGGATCTTCGTCACCGTGTCGGTCGCGTCCGGGATGCCGTCCGCGTCCGGCGTCACGTTCGAGAGATCGAACGCGTAGATCTTCTTCAGCGTCGAGCCCGCGCCGATGCCCTTGTCGCGCTCGATCACGAGGAAGCGGTTGTCACCGATCGTCGTGATCTCGGA
>CAIYFF010000165.1 GCA_903925435.1 uncultured Planctomycetota bacterium
CCGCGTGCGCTTCGGCAGCTTCTACCAGGTGCATCGCGAGAGCGACGCGCTGCTCTACCGCCCAACGATGGACTGGTGCGGCGACGTGACCGGCAAACGCGTCGTCGATGGCTACGGCGGCGTCGGCACGTTCGGCATGCGTTTGTTGAAGGCCGGCGCAGCGCGCGTCGAGATCGTCGAAGCCAACCCCACCGCGTGCGGCGACGCGCTGCACAACGCGAAGCAAAACGGCTTTGCCGACAAGGTCGTCGTCGAGGAACAACCGTTCGAACGCGCGAAGTTCGCGCCCGAGCCCGATCTGCTGCTCGTCGACCCGCCGCGTTCGGGCCTGCAGGAAGCTGGCGTGCAACGCGTGCTCGACAGCCGCTGCAAGAACCTCGTGATGGTGCACTGCTCCGCCGAGTCGCTCGCGCGCGATCTCGATGGTTTGGCGAAGGGCGGTTGGAAGGTCGCGTCGATGCGCTTGTGCGACATGTTCCCGCACACGACGCATGTCGAGATGGTGACGAAGATGGTCCGCGCGTGAGGCAGCGGGGCTGGCGCGCGGCGCTGGCCCTATGCTGCTGCGCATGACGAGCCAACCGTTGCGGCGGTCGTTCTTGCGCTTTGCGATCGTGTTCTTGGCGCTGACGGCGCTGGTCGCGTTGATCTCGGTGCTCACCGGATCGATGGGCGAGTTGCAGGCGCGCATCCTCGGCTCGTCGACGACGATCTCGCTCGCGTGCGTGACGGCGATGGCGTGCGCGGCATATCGCGAACGGGGTCGGCATCCGCGACTCGGTGAAATCGGCATCGCGTGCTCCGCGCTCGCGGCGACGCTGATGCTGGTAGGCATCTGGGCCGAGATCCGGGTCACCGACTCCGAGCTGTTCTGGAAGTCGGTCTTCCTGACGATGATCTGGGCGTTCGCGTGCGCGCATGCGCAGCTGCTCTGCCTGCCGAAGCTGCAAGAGGCCCACCGCTGGGCACAGAACGCAGCGGTCGCGGCCATCGTGACGCTGACGACGCTCGGCTCGATCGCGATCCTCGCCGAGATCGACGAGGAGTGGCTCGCGCGCGTGCTGATCGCGCTCGCGATCGTTGTCGCGCTGTTCACGCTCGTCGTGCCGATCCTCGCCAAGATGCGCAAGGCGGACGCGCCGGCGGACGACGGCGAGGCTAGGGAGCAACTCGTGCTCGTGCGCGGCGAGGACGGCGTGTTCCGCGACAGCGCGGGCGTCAGCTATCGCGTCGAACGCATCGCTTGAGCGAAGCGTTCGCTGCGCATCCTCACTCGCGCGCGGCGACGAGATCCCCCATCGCGCAACCGAGCGCCCAACCGACTTCGAGGTAGCTGCCGCCGTTGCCATACCAGTGATGGCCGTGGCCCGTGTTCGGCGAGTCCTCGGGCTTGCGCAAGAACTGGCGCGTCGGCACGAAGCGCGTGTTGCTTGCGACCGCGGGGTCTTCGCAGCCAGCCTTCTGCTGTGCGCGGAACGCTTCGCCGTCCCAATTGCCCGTTTCGCCAGCCACGAACGGCAACTGCGCGTCGCCGAATTCTGCGCGCAGGTCCGCGATCAGCATCGTGAGATTGCGGCCGTAGACCTTCGTCGCCTCCTTGTCGCACGCGTCGTTCCAACCCTGGAACCACACCACGCCACAGAGCTTCGGCTCGTATGCAGCAAGTTGCGGATGGTCCTGCGCGACATGCGACAACGCGTCGCGATACTCCGCGATCATC
>CAIYFF010000166.1 GCA_903925435.1 uncultured Planctomycetota bacterium
CCAAGTCGCGATTGCAGGATGCCGAGGCCCTCGAAGCGGAACGAAGCCATCGGGCCGCTATCCGGCAGCGATTCGTAGAGGGCCAGTTCGCTGGCGTAGTCGCCCTTCACGCGCAACACACGGGCCTTCGCGCGCACCGCGGCAAGTCCCGCCTCGGTCTTCGCGAGCACGTCGGCTTGCTCGAGCGCAACGTCGAACACCCACGCGTCGTCGCGCGCCCACAGCAACAGCTGGTCGATCAGCTTGTCGCGATCGAGCGCGTGCGCTGCGTCCGCGGGCACCGCACGCACGGCGCGCGCGACCTTGTTCTTGAGCGTGTCGGCGAGCTTGACCTTGGTGACGCGAATGCGCTCGTCGTTGCCGAACGTCGACTCCGGCGGCTTCACCTTCTCGTCCGCGATCGAGAACTCGAGCATGTGCACGACGACGCCCTCGAGCTTCGCCGCATCGCGACCTTCGAGGTCGAACACATCGTGGCCCGGCGCGCGCAGGATGCCGAAGTGCTCCTCGGACTGGCCCGAAAGCCAAACTTGGTCGTACTGCCGGCGGTAGCGCTCCTTCTTCTGCTCGCGGGTCTCCTGCACCGCGCCCTTTTGCGCAGCTTCCTGTGCAGCAGCATCCGCCTTGTCACCGGCAGACGCCCCATCCGCAGCAGTGCCTGCGTCGAGCGTCACGCCTTCGGTGGCGGCGCCGGGGATCAGCAGCAGGTCTGCGCGCGCAAGGTCGGGCCCCGGATCGAGCGGCAACGCGACGAGAGCCAACGACTCCATCGCCGGGAACGGCAGCGCGCGCGGAGGCAACGGCTGCGTCTCGCTCGGCTCGCGGAAGAACCGACGCGCACTCGGAGAACTGGCCGCGGTCGTCAGCAGCGGCGCGTTCGGCGTGGCACGCTCGTCGAGCTTCTTCGACTGCGGCGACAAGGATGGCGCGCGCCAGCCCTCGTCCATGCCGTTCTTGTAGATCAGCGCGCCGACCGCAATGGCCGCGAGCAACAGGACCTGCTCCTTGCGAAGCGCCATCAGTTCGACTCCTTGGTCTCTTGCTTGAACGCGATGCCGATCAGCGAACCGGTCGTGACCACCGGATCCGCGCGGCGGCCGGTGTGCGTCATCTTCAGCCCTGGCTCCAGCGTCAGAGTGCGGCCCTGCTTGCGCAGCGACTCCAAGAACTGCATCGCCGTGGCCTCATCGCTGCGGAACTCGAACAACACGCGCTCCTGCTCCAGGAACTCGCGCACATCCACTTGCCCCGGCTTCTGGCCGCGGACCGGCGCACGTCGCGCGGCGCGGCGCGTCTCGACACCGACGCGCAGAGAGACGAGCCCTTGCGACTGCGGGTCGACGCTCTTGACCGCGTCATGCGCCGCAAACAAACGCGCGCACGTCTCGTCGATCAGTTCGATGCCAAACAGCGCGCTGCGGATCTCTTCGAGACCGTTCGGCGCTGGCGGCCACGTGAGGTCGCGATTCTGGTCCACCTGCACGTCGCGCTCGCTCGCGGCCTTGAGGATCGCAAGCTTGCGCTCGCGCCCCACCTTGCCGAGGAACTCGTCTGCGGAAAGGCCTTTGCCTTCGAACGAGAAGTCGGCGCTCTTGGCAAAACCGATCTCCGATTCGAGGCTCTTGCGCGCGGCAGCGAGCGCATCTTGCTCGGCAATCGCGGCCGCGAGCCCACTGCGGTCATAGACCTCAGTCGTCTGCGCGTTCTGCACGACGCCGCGCGCGGCGCGACGTTCGGGCATCGGGTCGTAGACCGATCCGACGATGCTGCGAGCGATGAAGAACACCACGAGCCCAGTGGCGCAGCCGAGCAGCCAGCGCTTGTTCTCCTGCACGAAGGAACCGACGTCCATCAGCTCTTCCCCCCGAACTCGATCGTGAACGTGAACTCGACCGTGCTGTCGCCGGTCGATGGCAGCGTCAGCTGCGGCGTGGCACCCGCTTCCGTGAGCAGCGGGTTCTTCTTCAGTTGCTGCGAGAACTCCAGCAGCACGTTGCTGACGTTGGCGCCGTCGAGCTCCAAGCCGCTGCCCTTGATCTCGACCACCGGCTCCTTGTCCGCATGGCCCGCGCCGCGCATCTCGACGCTGACCTTGGTCAGCCAGAGTTGCGGCGGCAGGTTCTGCGTGACCGCGCGCATCACGCGCAGCGCGCCGTGCAGTGGCACAGCCTGCGACGCGAGGTGCTCGACGACCGCACGGTCCTCGAGGTTCTTCGCGACGACATCCTGCGCCTGCTTGTCGACGTCCTGAATCTGCGCATAGGCGCGCGCAACCATGCGGCGCGACGACGACGCGGCTTCGACAGCGGCCTTCTGGTCCTTCGCGTATGCGGCGAGCAGCGCGACGCCGAGCACGCCGGCCGCGATGTTGAACACCGTGCGCTGCGTGAACTGGCGCCGCTTCTTGACCGCGGCCGGCAGGATCTCCAGCGAGTAGAGCGTCGAATCGACGCTGCCGACCGCGAGCCCGAGGACCACCACCGCCTCGCTGCGCATCGCTTCGAGTTGCTCGGCATCGCCTTGGGGCAACGCCGACAGGTCGAGGTTCTCGAACGGATCGAACAACTCGACCGGACACCGCAGCGCCTCGCGCAGCATGCCGCGCAAGCCGCGGATGCGCGCGCTGCCGCCGCTCAGCAGCACCTTGTCGAGCTGCAGGTCGGCGATCTTTGTCTGCGCTTTGCAGAACGCGACCGAACTCTGGATCGCAGCGACGATCGCATTGGCAGCGCCGCCCGCAGCCATCGTGACCTTCTCGATCTGGCCCGACGCGTAGCTGCCGCGGCTCTGCGGATCGAGGTCGAGCAGGTCGCGCTTCAAGGTCTCGGCCTTGCGCGGCGCGACGTTGAAGGCAGCCGCGATCGCATCATCGAGCACCTTGCCGCCGCCGCTGAGATTGCGCGCGAACAGCAAGTCGGTGCCCTTCACGAGCGCCAGGTCGATCGTCTCATGGCCGATGTTGGCGAGGCAGACGACGACGTCCTCTTCGACCGGCCCGCACTTCAGATACGCGTTGTAGAGCGCGATGCAGTTGGGCGTGAACGCCGCGACGCTGCCTTGTGCCTCGGCCACGACCTGCGTCATGCGATCGAGGGATTCGTCGCGCGCGAGCGCGAGCAACACGGTGTCCACGCCCGACTCCGCGTCGATCGTCGGCAGCAGGTTGTAGTCGGCGGACAGCGAACCGCCCGACTGTTGCGCGAGGTCCTGGATCTCCAGGTCCATCAGGTTCTTCAGTTGCCAATCTGGCGTCGGCGGGACCTGGCTGTAGCGCAGGTTCATGTCGCGGCCGGAGATGCCGCACACAGCTCCCTTAGGCGGCTTGCCGGCGGGCCGGAGGCTCGCTGCGCCTTCTTCCGTTGGGACCGCGGAGAAGCCAAGGACCTGCACGCCGTGCTTGCCGGCCTTGACGGAGATGGACTTGATGCTGTGCCCACCGATGTCGATCGCGACGCCTGCCATAGGTCACTCCTGCTTGGAAAAGCGCTGCGTCACGTAATCGCGGACGAGGTTCGCCAACCCCGGCTGCTTGGCTTCTTCGAACGCCTTCGCCATCAGTTCGAGGCGCTGGCGCATCTCCTGCGCACGCTGGCCGTCCAACTGCGACAACCGCTGCTGGCTGCGTTCGCGCATCGCCTTGGCGCTCTGCGCGTCGGGCAGGCCAAGTTCGCCGTAGCTCATCAGCAAGCGATCGATCTCCGCGACCACACGCTGGAAACCACCGCGCGTGTCGAAGAACTCCGCCTCGTCGAGGTCCTTGCCGAGCGCCTGCAGCCGATCCTGCGCGGCCTGCTGCCACTCGCCGCGGCGCGCCACCAGCAACGCCGTGGTCTCCGCGTCGTGCGGGACCGCGACCAGTGCATCGCGGACTGCGGCCAGCGCCTTGCCCGGCTCGCCTTCGCTGGCGAGCGCCTCAGCCGTGCGCAGACGTTCGCGCGCGTCCTGCCGTTCTTGGCGGAAGCCGAGCTGGAGCCGAAGTTCTGCGGCAGCGAGTTGCAGACGGTAGACGCCGCCCGCAGTGCGACCGTGCATTGCGACGGGGCCCGACTTGGCCTCCACCATGCAACGCGTCGACCGATCGCCGAGCAGCACGCGCTGGGCCGTCATCGCAACGCCGCTGTCCACGTTCGCAAACCCGCTGCCAGAGTCCGCCAGCATGCCGCTGCCGCTCTCGGCCGGGAACCCGAGCTCGAGGTTGGAGCAACCGCTCACAGCGAACTGCGCCGCGTTGTCGTCGACGGTCACGGCAACCGATCCGCCGACGTCGGACAGCGCAAGCAGGTCCGCGGCCGCGAGCCCCTTGAGATCGGCCGCGACTTCGCCGGGCTTCACCCACAACAGCGCCGCGGGCGAATCGGTGTCCATCGAACGCAGCGCGATCGCGCTGCCCGTGCCGATCACGGTGCCGTTCTCGCCGACCTTCAGTTCGATCGGCTTGCTGTCGCCGGACTCGGTGATCGCAACATCGTCGCACTGCGCGCGGCTCGACTCGTCGGGCAGCGTGGCGACGATCTCAATGGCACAGCGATCCGCGCCGGGCGGGACGGCGGCCACGAACTCAACGCGCTGCCAACCCTCATGCGCCGACAGCGGCGAACCAGTTCGGAAGCGGAACGGCACGGCATCGGCGCTGCTCCAGAACGACAACCGCACCGCGGCGCGCGCCTGGCCAAACGTGCGCAGATGCGCTGCGACGCTGAGCGAGCGGCCCGCGAGCGCCTTGATCTCGGACGTGGTCGCGGCGACCGCGAAGTCCTGGCCCTCGGCCGACCGCTGCGCCTCGAAGCTGCCCTGCCCCGTGTGCGCCGACGCGCCCGACTGGAAGCCCGCGCCCGCTACGCGCAGGTTCCAACCCGTGTCCTGTTCGCACGCGCCGGCATCGCCGTCGATGCGGTTGCCAGCGACCGTGACAATCGCGCGCGGGCCACGCGGCGACGAATCGCCATCGCCCGCCCCGCCGCCTTGGCCTTGCGCCCAGAACCAACCGCCACCGGCGAGCGCCAGCACGAGAACGAGCGCGAACGTCGTCATCGAGCGGCCCTTGCCCTTCGCCGCTTGCAGACGCGCCATGTCGATCTTGCCGACCGCGAGATCGCCCGTTGCCGCGGATGGCGCGGATGCGTCGGCATCCGAACGGAACCGAAGCTGCACCCGCCCGATCGAGAACGTGTCGCCGGAGCCGAGCACGACCTCGGTGACGCGGCGGCCATCCATCATCGTGCCGTTGGTCGACCCAAGGTCGCGCAACACGTAGCGACCGCCGTCGAACACGATCTCGGCATGCACGCCGGACGTCTTCTCGTCGGCGAGCACGAGGTCGTTGCCGGGCTTCCTGCCGATGCGGATCGTTCCCTCGGGAAGCGACAGGACATCTCCTGCGCGATCCCCATCGAGGATCTCAAGCACGAATTGGGCCATGCTGGATTCGGGCCGGAGCGAACGGCCGCGGGTTCTGGAAATGGATCAGTCAGTGCCGCGCCGAGCGGACAACGCCTCGGCACATAGGGCAGTGCGCCAAGACGGTTACCGAACGCGGGCGGAGAGGGGTTGGGACGGGCCTACCCTACGCAGGCAAAGGGTGGATTCAAACAGCGGGATTGCGCCAATCCTGCATGGCCGCAAGGGCCGCACGCGAGGCGAGGTCGGAGAGCATGGCCCGCGCATCGGCGAGTTCGAGGTCGGGTATGCGCGTCGGCGGCCCGCCGGCAACGAAGACGGCGATCTCCGCGAGACCCAGCGCGCGCTGCAACGGACCTTGATGCACCGACACGGCTTGCACCTTGTGGGTCGGGACATAGACGCGGTAGTGCCCGAGCAAGCCGGTGCGAAGGTAGATGTGTCGTTCGAACAGGCCGAACTCGAGCCCGTGCCATGCGAGCCGCCCGAGCAACCAGGCGACTGGCAGCCAGAGGAACGCGAACGCAGCGGAGGCGCCCACCGCAGGCCACAGCACGGCGGCAAGCACGATCGCCTCGATCGCGCCGCGCGCAGCGAGTCGCAGCACGAGCCGCGGGCTCGCGCGCCGGACGCTGCCGCGTTCACTCTCGAACCCTGGCAGCGCAGCCGGCAGCATCGCGCCGATACTCTGCAACGGCGCGAGCGGAACGATCACGTCGTAGCCGCCCGGAGCCTCGTCATCGACGCCGCGCCCAGCTCCCGCCGAGTCGGCGCGCGCCACCGCGACGGAGAGCAAGCGCCGCAGCCACGTCTGCTCCACCCGCACGCGTTGGATGCGGGCGCGCGGCAGCGTCTTTTGCCGCGTCGTGATCAGGCCAAAACGGCACGACAACGCGTCGGCTCGCAGCGTGAGGCGAAAGCCATGGAACGCGAGCAAGTTGCCCAACGCCGCCGTCGCCGAGGAGAACGCGAGGACTGCCGCGACGAGCCCAGCGAGCAGGCTGGCCGCAACCACCGTCGGGAACCCGCGCAGCCACTGTTCGAACGTGTTCCCCACGCCCTGCAACCGCGTGAACATGCCCAGCTGGTCCGCGAGCTCGTAGGCGCCGTAGGCCGCCACCGCCATCGCGCCAAACCGAAGGTCCGTGAGACCGCGCAGCAGCAACATCGAAGACTCGGCCCTGTAGACCGTCCACTCGGGATCGGGCATCGGCGCGCGCGGTGCCGCCACTTCGGGATCGGCCGATTCGACCGCGCCAACGCGCAGCGAGCGCGCAGCCAGCAACGCCTCGCGCAGCCGCTCTGCGTCGGCCTGCGACAACGAATCCAACTGCGCCTCCACGCCTTGCCCCGACGCGGTCTCGACGCGCACGACCGCCAAGCCCAACGCGCGGCGCAGCAGCGTCGATTCGAAGCCGATGTCCTGGATGCGGTCGATCGGGATGCGGCGCTCCTGTCGATGCAGCAGGCCCTCGCGCGTCCGCAGCTCGTCCGTCGTCAGCGTGTAGTGGAACGTGAGATACCGCAGCAGGCCTTGCCCCACGTGCAGCAAGAACACGACCGCCGCGACCGCGAGGAACATCGGCTCCGAAGCGATGCCGAGCACCAACGGGAACACGGATTGACGGATGCCGTCGAGCAACCGCAGCAACAAGACGAGCGGGTGCAAGCTGCCCGCGAGCAGCACCCGGGCTTGCGGTTCGGTCGCCTGGGTCGGGCCGGTTGCGTCGGCGTCAGACGACATCGCGACCTCGCGCGCGCAGGACGCCGTCGCGCAGTGCTTCGGCGCGCGCTTGCGACAGGCCGGGCAGTCGGAACGCCGAGCCTTCGTTGCCTGCGGTGAACACCACGAACGTGGCGAGCCCGAACAGCCGTTCGATCGGCCCGCGCGAGATGTCGACGTGCTGCATGCGCGGCACCGGGACGCGCCGATCCTCGACGAACAACATGCCAAAACGCATCGAGAGCAATCGGTCGTCGACCGAGAACCGCCACGTCGCGTAGGCCCACGCCGGAACGACCAGCGCGGACACCACCACCGCGATCGCGAGCCCCCACGCGACGTATTCGCTCCACGCGGGCAACTCGATCTCTGCGCGCAGCGAACGGGAGACCACGACGAACATCGCGGCCATCGCCAGTGCGCGCACGAGATGCGTCGCATACCAGTAGGCGACCACACGGCGTTCCAACCGTTGTTCCGACGCGACGGCTACCGGCGCAGGGCGTTCGTCGTCCGCGGTCGGTTGCGGCACCTCGTCGTGGGAATCCATGCTGCGAGCGTGCCGAGTAAGAGGGAGCACTGCAACGCAGCAACGCGACTACAACGCAGTTGGCCGCAAGACCACGAGGGAGGACCGTGCGTTGCTCGCGCGCGTCGCGTCGCTCGCGCTGGAAGGCAGTTGCATGCCGCGCTGGATGCACGGCCGCGCTGGCTACATGCCGCGTTGGCTACTCGGCTCGCTGCCTTCAGCGCTGCGCTGGTTTCACGCGCTACCGAGAACTCCTCGCGACCGCTGCGATCGCGAAGAAGTGGGGTGGCTGACGGGACTTGAACCCGCGACCCTCAGAATCACAATCTGATGCTCTAACCAACTGAGCTACAGCCACCGTGCCGGGGTTGGGGCGAAGACTTTGCCGCGCGTGCATGCGATGGTCAAGATCGGACCAGCATTCGTGCAACATGCGCTTGAACGCGCCGCGGACGGTCGCTAGTGTTCCCGCCCCCAACTCGCGCCTCCATAGCTCAGTTGGTAGAGCAGCGGATTCTTAATCCGCGGGTCCTAGGTTCGAGCCCTAGTGGAGGTACCAAACGCAGCCCTCGCCCGGGTCGATGACCCGCGCGAGGGTTTGTTCTTTTCTGGGCTGGGCGCTCTCTGCAGTGCCCTTCTGGCCTGTGCTCCTCGGGCCTGTGCACCTCTCGGTGCTCCCCTGGGCTGGGCTCCCCCACGACTTCGCGGGCGAACTCCCGCCTCACCAACTGCCTCAGACGTCGGCGCGCGCGGCCGTCTCCGTGAGCGTCGAGTGCTCTGGCTGGAACGGCTCCTTCGGAACGTGCACGACGAACTCCGTGCCGTCGCCCTCGATCGACTGGAACGTCACCGAGCCGCCGTGCCCCGCCGCGATCTCCTTCACGATGTGGAGGCCGAGGCCGGTGCCGCTGATGCCGCCCGTGTTGCTGCCGCGCTCGAAGCGCCGGAACAGCCGTTCGTGATCCTTCTGCGGGATCCCGATGCCGTTGTCGCGCACGCGGAGCGCCCAGCTCGCGCCCTCGTCCTCGCACGACACGCGAACGGTCGGCCGGCGGTCCTTGTGCGCGTATTGCAGCGCGTTGCCGAGCAAGTTCGTCATCGCGCGACTGAGCGCCCACTCGTCGGCGAGGATCGTCGGCATCGGTTCGATGCGAAGCAGCGCGTCGCGCTCCTCGAGTTCGTAGCGCATGCCACTGCAGATCTGGCCCATCAGCAAGGTCAGGTCCACCGGCTTGAAGTCGAGCTGCACGCCGTCGTGATCGAGCCGCGAGCTATCGAGCAAGTCGCGCACGAGCAGTTCCATCTGGTGCACGGCGAGCAGTCCGTTGTCGACCGCCTGCAGTTGCGTGTCCGGCATCGCGCCGAGGTAGCCCTTCTTCAGCGTCGACAGCATCAATCGCAGCGCGCTGATCGGTCGGTTGAGGTCATGCACCGTGTTCTGCGCGACCTCCACCATCTCCTGCACCTTGCGTTCGAGCAGGCTGCGCTCCTGGTCGACGTCGCCAAACTTGCGCGCCAGCTCGAGGCTCGAACGAACGCTGCTCGCGAGCAACGAAGAGTCCTCGTCGCCTTCCGTCTCCGGCGACTGCAGCGCTGTGGCATCCGCCACCACGAGATCCGTCGCGAGTTCTTCGTCGCTGAGCCAATCGCTCTGCTCGGTGAGCGCGGCTTCTGGCGCGCCCTCTGGCCGATCCCCCACTTGCACACTGGTCTGCGGCAGGTCCTCCGCCGCGACTTCGCTGCGCTCGCGGCGCACCTGATCGCAGATCTCCCACAGCTTCTGGCGCGCAGCCTCGGCGACGTCATCGGGCGACTCCTTGCCGCGGCCGAGACCGTATTGGCGAACCTTCTCTTCGACGAGTTGCCCTGCCGCGTGCACGAACGTCTCGAACACGCCTTGCCCTTCCGTCGCGACCGACGGGAACGCTTCGATGTCGTCGCGGAAGCGGAAGTGGCGATCGAGCTCCTTCTCGCTCAGCACGTCGGGCAAGTCGCGCTTGTTGTACTGCACGACGATCGGGATCTGATCCGCGCCCGCGGTCTTCAGGTTCTCGATCATGCTCTGCAGCGACTCGAGGTTCTCCTGCAGGCGACTGCGCTGGCTATCGACGACGAACACGACTGCGTCCGCGCCGTTGAGCACGTACTTGCGCATCTGGCGATACTTCGGCTGCCCCGGCACCGTGAAGCCTTGGATGCGGATCTTGAACCCGCTCACGCTGCCAAGGTTGATCGGCAAGAAGTCGAACAGCAGGGTGCTGTCCTCTTCGGTCTTGATCGACACGAGCTGCACTTCGTTGCGCGGACACAAGATGCCGTGCACGCGTTGAAGGCTCGTGGTTTTGCCGCCGACGCCGACGCCGTAGTAGACGAGCTTGGCGTTGATCGTGCGTTCTGCGACGTTGATGAAACCCATGGTCGATGGCGTGGGGAGTTGCGCCACGACATCGGCATCCTGGGCCGCTTGCCTTCAGCCGCCGAGCGGGTCTGTGTGCGTCGGCGCGAGTCCAAACCACGCGCGCCGCGCAGCGGAAAGGATCTTTAGCTCCGCATCGACGTCGGCAGGCTGCAGCGATGCCGCGGCCGCGACGTCTGCATCGCCGATGCCACCGAGCGATCGCAGCACCAGCGCCCGCGCGCGCGTGGCGATCGCAGCCGGAGCCACGCGCAGCGCGGCGAGCATCCCTTCGCCATAGGGCGGCGCGGCCCATTCCGAACGAACGACCGCCAGCGCGCCCGCAAACTCAGCAGCCTGGGTCGGCAGCGCGATCGCCGCGGCCAGTTCTTCGAGCTCGCGTCGCGGCACGTCCGCCGAAGAGCCGTGCACGCCGCGACGGAACAGCAGCAGCAGCGGATCACCGAGCAGCGGATCGTTCTGCACGAACGGCGCGCGCGCGAGCGACTCGTTGCCGCGCGGCGACTGGAACCGCGTGCGCGCGCGAATGCGCACCACTTCGATCGCAACGAGACGCGCCATC
>CAIYFF010000167.1 GCA_903925435.1 uncultured Planctomycetota bacterium
ATCTCTTCGCCTTCGCGCGCGATGTCGGACGCGTGGCGAACGGGCTTGTCGTCGAGTTCCTCGACGGGCACGAGTCCTTCGTTGACGGCGTTGACGCGAACGAACGCGCCGAAGTCCTTCACCGTCGTCACGGTGCCGCGGTAGCAGCGGCCCTTCTTGAGCACGCCTGCCGCGCGGTTGACGAGTTGCATCGCCATCTTCGCTGCATGGCCATCGGTTGCGTAGACGAGCACGGAGCCCGTGTCGTCGACGGAGACCTTGGCGCCGGTCTGTGCGGTGATCGCCTTGATGTTGGCCCCGCGCGCGCCGATCAGCGCGCCGATCGCATCGGGCATGATCGCCGTGCGCATTGCTCGCGGCACGAAGCGCGATGGATCCTGTGGCTCCGTGATCGTCTTTTGCATCTCGCGCAGGATGTGGATGCGTCCGCGCTTCGCCTGGTCGAGCGCGCTCGCGAGCAGCTCCAGGGTGAGTCCGCCCAGCTTGTTGTCGAGCTGGATCGCGGTGACGCCTTGCTCGGTGCCGACGACCTTGAAGTCCATGTCGCCGAGGTGGTCTTCGTCGCCGAGGATGTCGCTGAGCACGACGGAGCGCGAGCCATCGGAGATCAGGCCCATCGCGATGCCCGCGACCATCGCGGTCATCGGCACGCCCGCGTGCAGCATCGCCATCGCGCCGCCGCACACGGTCGCCATCGACGAGCTGCCGTTGCTCTCCGTGATCTCGGACTCGATGCGGATCGCGTAGGGGTAGTTCTCGAGCGTAGGCAATGCCGACAACAGGCCGCGGCGCGCGAGCGAGCCATGGCCGATTTCGCGGCGGCCCGGGCCGCGCAACGGACGAATCTCGCCGACCGAGTAGGGCGGGAAGTTGTAGTGCAGCAAGAAGCGCTCGACCTCGCCGTCGTCGGCGTAGCCGTCCTTGCGCTGGCCGTCCTCGGTGGAGCCAAGCGTGCAGCTGACGATCGCCTGCGTCTCGCCGCGCGTGAACAGCGCCGAGCCGTGCGCGCGGGGCAAGAATCCGACCTCGCTCCAAATCGGACGGATCTCGTCGGGCTTGCGGCCATCGACGCGCAGCTTCTCGGCGAGCACGAGTTCGCGCAGTTCGGTCCACGTCGCGAGCTCGTAGGACGCGCTCGCTTCTGCGCGCTGCGAATCCTCGAGCGACTCGATCCACTGCGTCTTTGCGGCGGCGATCGCTTCGCGGCGCGCTTGCTTCTCCACGGTGCGCAACGCAGCGCGCAGCGCATCGCGCGTCGCGTCGGGCAGCAACGGCAACTGCGGCGCTGCAGGCACCGGGGCCTTGGTTGTGCCGATGCGCGTGCGCAGCTCTTCGAACGCGGCTTGAAACTTCTTGCAGACTTCGAGCGCGTGCGCCATCGCGGCCACGCAGTCCGACTCAGGGACTCCGTGCGCGTCGCCTTCGAGCATCACGGGACCGTCTGGTCCGGTTCCGACCGCGAACTCAAGGTCCGCTTGCTCCAGTTGCGCGCTGCTCGGGAACGTCACGAGTTGCCCCTTCGTGCGCGCGACGCGCACGCCGGCCGCGGGGCCTTTGCACGGGATCGGGCTGATGTGCAGCGCACACGCAGCGGCGAGCAGCGCGAGGCTCTGCACGTCGCTGGTGGGCTCGGCCGACAGCACCTGCACCTGGACCTGCACTTCGTTGCGATACTCGTCCGGGAACAGCGAGCGAATCGTGCGGTCGATCAGTCGGCTCACGAGCACTTCGTGGTCGCTGATCTTGGCTTCGCGGCGGAAGTAGTTGCCCGGGATGCGGCCGACCGCGGCGAACTTCTCGCGGTATTCGACCGTCAGCGGGAAGAACGATTGCCCAGGCTTGGGCTCCTTGGCCGCGACGACGGTCGCCAGCACCACGTTGTCGCCGCAGCGGCCGACGACGGCGGCGGTCGCTTGACGCGCGATGCGCCCAGTCTCGAAGGTGCACTCGGTGCCAGCGCTCTTGACGGTTACGGAGACAGGGTTGGGTGCAGCCATGGGGCGGTTCTTTTGCCGCATGGGTCGCAAGATGCCAAGCATCCCGTCCGCCGCATGTGCAAGCTGCGTCCGGTAGGGCGGCCCGGGCGAAATCGGCGTCGGTCGGTATCGTCTGGCCGCTCCCCGTGAGGCCTCACCTTGCGCCTTCGCTTCGCTATCTCCTGAGAGACTCCCATCCATGCACGCAGAGCCAGATCCACAAGTTGCAGCCGCCGCGACGCCATGCCAAGCGGTCGACGCGCGGCTTCAGCCGTTGCTCGCGTTCGAGTCCGCGCACTCGTTCTGGAACAACAGCCTGTTCGCCGCGTGCCGCGCAGGCACGTTGACGAAGGCCGACTTCCAGTTCGTCTTCGCGCAGTACTACCTCTACTCGAAGAACTTCACGCGCTACCTGAGCGGCCTGATGGCCAACCTCGATGACGACCTGCTGCGGTCGAGGTTGTCGCAGAACCTGTGGGAGGAAGGCGGCGGCGCCGCGCCCGAGAAGCGGCACGCGCAGATCTTCCGCAACTTCCTGCGAGGCGGTCTCGGCATCGACATCGCGGCGATCGAGTTCGCGTCGTGCACCAAGTTGTTCGTCGACCAGTTTCTCGCCAACTGCATTCAGCGCGATGCGCAGCATGCGAGCGCGTTCTTGTCGCTCGGCACCGAAGGCATCGTTGCGCGCATGTACTCGATCCTCGTCGAGGGTCTGCGGAAGGCCGGCGTCGCCGAGGAGCACCTCGAGTTCTTCCACATCCACATCGCGTGCGATGACGACCACGCGGCGACGTTGCACGACATCCTGTGCAGCTTCCGTGAGAAGCCCGAGTGGGAGCGCATGTGCCGCAAGGCGCTCGACCTATCGCTGTGCCTGCGCCGCGACTTCTTCGACGCGCTGATGAACGAACTCGCGCGCCGTCGCATCGATGGCCATCTGCAGCGCATCCAAGCCAAGCAGTCGCTGCTGACGAAGGACATCGACGAAGCGCGTCTGCGCTTTCTGCCGGCGCAGCGCAGCGCGGCTCCGATGTATGCCAACAAGGTCGAAGCGATGAACATCGACTTCACGGTCGATCGCGCGCCGTTCCCGGCCGAAGTGATCGATGCGCGCGTCGTGCGCATCCCGCCGCACAAGAACAACGAGCGGCACAAGCACGCGCACGAGACGGTGTTCTACTTCGTCTCGGGCACGGGCCGCGTGATGGTGGACGACCGATGGATCGCGGTGGAGCCGGGCGCTTGCGTGTTCGTGCCGCGTTGGGCCGTGCACCAGTCGCAGAACCAGGGCGACACCGAGATGGTGATCCTCGCGATCACCGACTTCTATCTCACCGGCAAGGCGTTCCTCGGCGACTACGAGTCGACGGCGCGCATGAAGCGCAGCTAGCGATCGGACATCAGAACGCGGGGCCGAGCGGCTGCAGCACGATCACTGCGCCGATCGGCGCGTCGGGAGCGATCCTCGCGGCGCAGCAGTAGCGCACCAGCGCGTCGCCGCCGCTCGCTTGGATGAGTTCTTGCTCCATCTCCAAAGGCGCAGCGAGATGGTCACTGCCGGACACCACGCGCACGCGGCACGTCGAGCAGCACGCCGCGCGGCACGAGAACTCGATCGGCGCGCGATACGTATCGCACGCATCGACGAGCAGTTCGCCCGCCCGCGCGTGCATGGTGCACGCGACGCCGTTTGCGTTGTCGTCGGTCACGTCGATACGGACGCTGCTTGCGGTCATTGGAGTGGCTCCTCGAGATCGACTGGCTGGATCAAGAACGCGATGGCGCAGCAGAACGGCAGCAGCGCGAACACGGCGGTGGGCCATGGGTCGTTGCGCAATAGCCAGCCAACGAGGTTGAACAACATCGCGGCTTCCAACGCGGCGGCGGGCAGCAGTCCGACGCGAATCGCGCGTTCCTCCGGCGAAAGGTTCGTCCCCTTCGCCATCCGCGCGGGCAGCGCATTGCGGAGCCAGAACGCGATGGCCGTGCACAAGACTGCGAAGGCGCCGCCTGCCCACGCGATTGGCGCGTGGAAGTCCGCTTCGGCGATGGGCCCAGCATCGTCCGCAATCACCCCGATCACGACCGCGGCTGCAACGCTGCCACTCAGCAGAACGAATTGAATCAAGCGCGCTGCGGTGGCGGGTGAGTCTTGGTCCATGGCGGAAACCTAGGCATGAGTCCGGGCGGACGGAAGTCGCAGCGCAAAGGCAACCCTTGCGCATGCGGGCGCACAGCCCTCTCCTGCGCCTTCCCTATGGCGACGATCGCACTCCTCGGCACCGGCCTTCTCGGCAGCGGCATGGCAGAGAACCTCTTGCAGAAGGGGCACACCGTCCGCGTCTGGAACCGCACTCGCGACAAGGCGACCCCGCTCTCGGCCAAGGGCGCTCAGATTGCCGACGACCCGGCGTCGTGCGTTCGCGGCGCATCGCGCGTCCACCTCGTGCTGACCAGCGACGATGCCGTCGATGCGGTGATCGAGGCATTGCGGCCTGCGCTATCGCCAACGGTCGCGGTCTACGACCACTCGACCAACCTGCCGCAGCGCGTGAAGGAACGCGTGGCTCGTTTGCGCAAGGAAGGCGTGCGCTACGTGTCGGCGCCGGTGTTCATGTCGCCGCGCAATGCGCGCGAAGCGTCCGGCATGATCCTGGTCAGCGGCGATGCTCTGGAGTGCGCGGAGCATCAATCGGTCCTTGCGGAGATGACGGGCAAGGCGCTCTACGTCGGCGCGCGCGACGACCTCGCCGCGTTCCACAAGATCAGCGGCAACGGCCTGTTGATCGGACTGATGGGGCTCGTCGGCGATCTCGTGTCGATGGGGCGTGCGCAAGGCTTGGAGCCAGCCGAAGTGCTGTCGCTCTACGAGCAATGGAACCCGGCGACGTCGATCGCCTACTTCGGTCGCACGGTTGCGAATGCGGGCAGCAAGCCCGCGACGTTCGAGCTGCAAATGGCGCGCAAGGACGTCGGCTTGATGCTCGAGTCGGCGCAAGGCCAACAGTTGTGCGCGTTGCCTGCAGTGGCGGCCGCGATGGACGCCGCGATCGGAGAAGGCCGCGCGCGCCAGGACTACGCGGTGTTTGCGCGCGGCGATCGCTAGAGGCCGCGCGCGGCGCGGATCACTTCTGCGCGAGCATCGACGCCACGCGCTTCTCGAAGATCGCGCAGCGCTGCTTTGCCGACGCGGAGTTGGCGACGATCCACTCGGCGTTCTGGAACGCGAGCGGCGACGTCGCTTCGCGCAGTTGCGCGAGGTAGGGCTTCACCTTCGCAAACAGGTAGAGGCCTTCGCCGTTGTTCTCGGCGAGGAAGTCAGGGTTCGCCATGCCATGGCGCGCGAAGCTGAACGCCATCTCGAAGTAGCTGGACACCTGCCGCCACGCCGCGTTTTGCGGGTGGTCCGGCTTGGTCAGCGCGAGCAGGTCGTCGAACGTGCGCGGCAAGAACTTGGCGATCGCGTCGCGCGATTGCCGCATCACGGGCTCGCGGCGCAGGTCGTAGAGCTTCAAGACCATCTCGGCGTCGTGATGGTCGGGAACCGGCTTGATCGTCGTCATCGCCAAAATCTAGCGAAGGCGTGCCGTTGCGCGCCAACGTCAACGCGCGTGGCGCGTGAACATCTCGGGCACGAAGTAGAGCAAGTCGACGTGGATGCCCGCGGTTGCCTCGGCGAACTCGTAGCAGTGGAACGAGCCCACGTGCGATTCTCTCGCGATCGGCACTCCGCGCTGCGTGAACGTGACGCACTGCGTCCACTTGCCTGCGACGCTCGCGCACAGCAGCGCCGCGTTCTCCGACGTCGACGCGTAGTCGGTGGGATACATCCCATAGGCGACGACGAACGTCTTCTCGCCGCGCGCGGCCGCCTGCGCAAAGCGCACGAATCCCTCGCAGTCTTCGATGCGCGGCGCGCGCACCGCGGGCGCGACGACGGTCGCATACATCGAGTCCGCGCTCACGAGCGTGTCGATGCGCGCAAACCACGTCGGGTCCTTCAGCAACTCGCGCACGGCGCCATAGCCCGCGCTGAAGAACGAGATCGAGATCGCGCCGAACTTCACTTCGCGTCCTTGCTGTTGCGACAACGCGCGTTCGCCGTCAGCGAGCAGTTGGGCGAACGCAGCAGGGTCGCGGTAGGGCGTCGAGAAGGCGCTGGATCGTCCCGACAACGTCGATGCGATCAGCACGCCGCGCTGGCCAGAGCGCATGAAGTTCTCTGCCGCCGCCTTTGCGCCGCCTTGGAAGTGCACGCAAAGCGGAACGATGCCGTCGTCGGACGCGCGGAACCCTTCGGGCACGAACAACTCGGCGAGCGGAAGTGGTGCGCGGAAACCGATGGCCTTCGCGTCGCGGTATCCCGGCGCTTCGCGCGGCGGCGCAGCCTTAGATGTTGCAGGTGCGGTCGGGTTCGTCGCATGCGGTGTGGTTGCGCCGCACCCGAATGCAGCGACGCATGCGAGCATCGACAGCGCGTGCGCCAGCGCGCGGCCTTTGGCTCGACTCGTGGGGGAGGGCGTTTGGGCGTGCAGCGGCATGCGCGCAC
>CAIYFF010000168.1 GCA_903925435.1 uncultured Planctomycetota bacterium
AATTGCGCGAATCTCGACGCGCCACCGCACTGGGTCGGTGAACGCGGCAAATGGCGCCCGCAGCGTCGGCGGCACGCCGATCCCGATGGAGTCCACGCCATCGACGCTTCCCGACTGCATCGCGGCTGCAACCGACGCAGGCGTGACGGCATCGAGGTCCTCGATCGTGCGACCAAGGTAGCAATGGTCCAGCAGCATCGTGCCGCCGCACGGCAACAGGCCCATGCCCGTCAGGGTGAACTCGCCGCGGTCCGCGTACAGGTCGCGCGTGACAACAGTCCATTCGCGTGGAGCTTCGTCCGCAATGCGATGCGCGCCCCACTCCGCCAACTGCTGCCCCACCACGTAGCGGAGCCGACCGTCCGCGGGATCGCCAAACTCACCTTGGTCCGCGAGCGCGAGCATCGCCGTGTCGCCGCGTTCGAGCTTCCACGCAAAGCGCAGGTAGCGGAACTCGCCTGGCTTCGGGTTCTCGGCGATGCGATATCCCCAGCCAGCGACGTTCTTGGCGACGCGCATTCGCGCATCCACTCGCAGTGCACTGCGCCCGGACCAAGCGCCTTCGTCGACGAGGCGAACGTCGCCGTCGCCGTCCTCGAGCGCAGTTGCCAGCCTCGCATCGTCCTGCGCCAGCGCGGCGACGCGCCGATCGCGCGGCACTGCACGCGTTGCGTCTTCGATTGCCTTGACGATCGGCCTCGATGACTCCACGCGCAGAACGCGCAAGGTCGAAGCTCCCGTGACTCGCGGGCGAAACAGGAAGTGCATGTCCGGATCGCCGGCATGCAGCGCCTTGCCCGTTGGCATGCCCGACGGATCGAACAACGCGACCGACACCGAAGCGCCTGGCGGCGGGATCTCCGGCAAGTAGGCATGCACGGACCAAATGCGGCCAGCAGCCAACTCCGGCAGAAGGAAGTCCGTGGGCTCCGCGGACACGGACACACCGTCGCGGACGATCGCATCGAGTTGCGATTGTCCACTCAGGCAATGGGCGAGCAGCGCAGCGAGGGCTGCGGCGAGGATCCGGGGGGAACGCATTCCGGGTGCTCCAGTCTATACCGCCGCGCCGTCATGAGCCGACCGCGCGATCGCATGGGACACATTCGCTTCGCAACGGGCCGGTTGCGGATTCGTTTCAGGCGAACGGGCCTTCTACCTCGATCCGCTCGATGGCGCCGGAACGATCGAACAGCTTGCGCGACGCGTCTTGAGACAACGATCGAGCCGCAACCATCTCGCTACTGCCATCCGCCATCTTCAGCACGATGCGAGCCGATGCGCCGGTCCGCATGACCACCGGCACGCCGCACACCGAGAATGCGACCGCGCCCGCGGGCACTTCGATGTCATGCCGCGCGCCGATCGCGCCGCGCCACGCGGACTCCAGCGGTTTGCCCATGCGTGGCATCGGTGAGCGGAAGGTCAATCGGCCGTCCTCGACGTGAAGGCCGAGTTCGAGCCGGCGCGCAACGAGGTCCTCCTTCACCTGCCCGGTCATGCCAGGCTGACGAACGCCCGCATGCGACGGCGTGTGCGAATACGGATCCGACGGGAACGCGCCGTAGACCTTCGGAGCCAAGCCCGCGCCAAGGCCAGCCGTGACATCGTCGTAATGCTGCGCAAGCCGAGCGATCACTTCGCTCTCTGCGCCTTCATCGCACGCGCGGATCCATGCTTCGAGCACGGCGAGCCGCAGCTTGGACATCATGTGCCAGTAGATGCAGCCAAGTCCTTCGTAGCCGAAGAACGACCCCGAGCGCCC
>CAIYFF010000169.1 GCA_903925435.1 uncultured Planctomycetota bacterium
AACTGGTAGCGGGGGCAGGATTTGAACCTACGACCTTCGGGTTATGAGCCCGACGAGCTACCGGACTGCTCCACCCCGCGTTGGGTGAGGCGAAGAAGGTAGCGACCTTCCTCGGACAAGCAAGCGTGAAGTTCGGCGCGCACGACAATCGCTGCGCGCCCCACGCGGCACAACGCTCAGTTGCCCTTCGGCGACCGCAAGCGCTGCACGGCGAGCTTCAGCTCCTCGGGGCAGTCAGCGGATTCGAACAACCCGTTGCGCCGTTCGATCTCCGCCAACACCGCCGCGCGATCCTGTGGGCTCTGCGCGATCCGCGCTTCCCACAACGCAACAAGACGCGCGCGAAGCTGCGGGTCCTCTTCCTTCGTGCCGCGCACAGAAACCGTCAGCCACTCCACCGCGCGCCCGGCATCCGAGGCGAGGTAAGCGCGACCGATACGCTCCGAGACACCGACGAGGCGAGGATCCGGCACTGGCCCCTGCGGGGCCTTCAGGAGCGCCTGCACGGCCTCATTCAGCTTGCCGCTACGCGCATACGCATCCGCGAGCGCATAGCGGACGGTCTCCTGCTGGAATGTGCTGAGCGGCTCCCAGTCCTTGGGATCGTGCTCCTCAAGCCAAGCGCGACACAGCACGATTGCTTCCGCATAGCCGCTCGTCGCGAGCAGCGCCTGCACGCGCATCAAACGGAATGCAGGGGATTCGATCGACTCCGGCAACGACGCCGACGGCGGCAGCGCGTCGAATGCGATCCGCACATCCATCGCCTCGCGGCGAAGCTCCTCGGTCGAGTCCCACGCATCGTTCTCGGGCTTCTGCAACGCGGCGAGCAGCAGGTAGCGCATTGCCGAGCGCGCGCGCGACGAGAGGCTCGTGTCGGTGCTGCGCACATCCTTGGACAGTTGCACCGCGTTGTGGCTCACGAGCACGTGGCGCAGCATGCGGCGACGTTCGTGGCGAACGAGCATCTCGCAGGCGCCGATCCACTGGCCCTGATTGGCTGCAGGATCGGCGGCGAGTTCGGTCAGCGTTTGCAGCAGCGCCACGGCCTTGGCTTGTTGCTCCTCGGGCGCACGCAGACCAACCGCATCGAGCGCGACGTTGAGCGCGCCGATCGCCGCGCCCGGCTCTCCGGGATCGCGACTGCAAGCCACGAGGCAGGCCAGCATGGATCGCAGCGCGGCGGGGTTGGTCTCCACTTCGAGTCGATCGCGCAGCGTGCTGACGATCGTGCGGATCCACGCCTTCTTCTGTTCCTGGGTCCCGTCGGGCAACCGCACGAGCGCGTCGGCGGCGAACACGCGAACGTCGCGCTCTGCGTCGCCGAGCAGCGATGCCAACGATTGCACGAGCATGTCGGCACGCGCAGCGTCGTCTCGCCATGCCTGCAGGTGGATCAAGCACGCGTTGCGATAGTCCGGCTCGCGAGCCGGATCCTTCGCGATCTCGAGCAACAACTCGAACGACTCCGGCGAACGCTTGCCGTCGCGATCGACGAGGAGAGCCATCGCGAGCGCTTCATTGCGACGTTCGCGCGGGAATGCCCCGCTGCAGACACGGCGAATCAGCGCATACCACTCTGCGCGGCCGATGCCGCCATCGGCGGGCGACTTCCACTGGGACTCCCCGGTGGCGGCCAACGTCTGCAGCGCTTGCACGAACACCGCATCGTCGGCGCTGCGATCGAGCGCTTGCGTCGCCACCGCGACGATCGCCGCGCGCGCTTCCGGCGATTGGAATCGGCGCAGCGAACGCATCGCTGCCGACTGCAGCTCAGGCTCCGACGACGCCAGTTGCTGCAGCAACTCCGAAGCGATCTCCGCGGACAGTTCTTGGTCCGAGGAACGCACGACGGCAGCGGTGACTTCGAGCAGCAGCGGACGCAGGTCCTTGTCGGCGGTCGCGTTTGCGCGGTAACGCAGCAGCAGCGCGCGCGCAAACGGCAATCGACCAGCGCCTTCATCGGATGCGGCAGAGTCTGCAAGGGTCTGCTGCAACTGTTCGAGGCACGCGGCGATCGTCGTCGGATCCTCGACCATCGTCTGCTCTTGGACCTCGGCCCACGCGATGCCCTTTCGCTTCTCGGTCAACGCGCGCACCACCCGAGCGGCGGCGGCCCGCTGGATCTCCTCGATCTGCTCCAGGTGCTCGCGCTCGCGCCGCGCGACCCGACGTGCCGCGTCTTCGGCGAGGTCGACGTAGGTGCGCAGGCCGTTCTGCCGAGCCCAGCTTTCGTATTGCTCGCGCGTCTCGAACGTCGCGTCGTGGAACGTCAGGTAGCGCAGCGCAGTGCGCGCCGCCTTTTGGATCGCGGGATCCTCGGAACCGAGGAAGTCCGCGAGCAAACCGCCGAACTGGAGATCCTGCGCATCGCCGGCTGCGCGCAGCGTCGCGAGCCGCAATGCGATCGGCGACTCGTCGGAAGTCAGGATTTGTCGCTGCGCCTCGATCAGCGCGCGCGACGGCATCAGCACGAGCGCTTCGCGAGCCAGCGCGCCGAGCGGGCCAGTCGGCACGCCTTCGATCGTCGCTTCGTCGAACCAGAAGATCGCGAGCGCCTCGGCGTAGGCGCGCACGAGGCGCAAGCGCGGCTCGCGCGGAGCGGTCTCGCCAAACACCGGATCGATCGGGTTGCGCAGCCTGCGGATGAGCGCCTCCAACGTCTCCTTGCGCACACCATCGGGATCGTCCACATCGGCGATCCGCGCCGTCAACAACGCGTGCGCGCGCAGGTCGGACAGCGACAAGGCGTGCTCGATCGCGGCGAGCCGCAACCGCGAGCCTTCGGCGCCAGCTTGCGCAATCTCTGCCTTGAGTCGCTCCACCACCGCGCCTGCGTCGCCGTTCTGCTGGCGGCGAACTTCCGCAGCGGGGCTCGGAGGCAACTCCTTGTCTTGCGCATGCAGAGCGGCGGACAACGCGCCGAACGCAATGCAGGCTGTGCCCATGCGCCAAGACGCAATGTTGGCAAGCCAAGTCGAGACGAAGGGGCCGAGTTGCATCATGCGAAGTCCACGAACTGCTGCGCGCCGAACCAAAACCGCCTGCCGCGCACCCGCGACCGCAGCGGGCGGATGATAGCGGCGCACAGGACGGTTGTTGCCGCTGTTTTGCTCCCGGCGCGCGGCGCCGCCGGAGCGCGTCTATCGGCGTTCTGTGGCCCCGACGTCAAACTTGCCGCGCGCAAAGTCGACGATCGTTCGCGCGAGTTCCTCGGGAGCCCCCACCGACGTGTCGATCGAGAGCACAGACGCGGCTTCGTATGCAGGCCTGCGCGCAGCGAGCACGACCTCGATCTCGCGCTGCAACGGCAACGAGGTCAGCGGCGGTCGATCGCTGCCACGGATGCGATCGCACAGCGTCAAAACGGGCGCATGGACGAACACGCACAGCACGCGCGGTTCTGCCACGAGTGCTCGCACACCTTCACACAGGAGCGCCCCGCCGCCGAGCGCCACGACGACCCCGTCGCGGCGCAGCAACTCGGAGCTGACCCGTTCTTCGACGCGCCGAAACTCGGGCTCGCCCCGGCTGCGCAAGTAGTCGGATGCGCCCATGCCAACGGCGAGGGCGAGCGCTTCGTCGGCATCGAAGAACGGAAGTCGAAGGCTCGCTGCGACCAGTCGGCCCAAGGTCGACTTGCCCGCGCCGCGCGGCCCAACGAATGCGAGCGTCGTTACCTTCACGACGAGGACGCCGCCGTGCCGCTCAACAAAGACCGCAGCTGCTCTTCCGACGGCCGCCTGCCAGTGAACAGTTCGGCCTGCGCACAGGCTTGCGACAGGAACATCTCCGCGCCCGGGATCGCGATTGCGCCAGCCTGCTCACAGTCGCGCAAGAACCGCGTCATGCGCGGCTGGTAGACCATGTCGAGCACCGCGGTGCCAGGCTCCGGGGTCCAGCCCTCGACCGGACGTTCCTCGGGATCGGCTGCGCCCGAAGGCTTCGCGCCGCCAAGCGGCGTGGCGTTGACCACCACCGCAGGACGCAGCGCGGAGAGCGCCTCGTTGGTCATCGCTGCGAGCTTCACCTTGTGGTGCTGGGCAAACGGCAACGCGAGATCGAGGCTGCGGCCCAACATCGTGACGGCATAGCCAATGCGCAGCAGGGCGAACGCGGCGGCGCGCGCAGCCCCGCCTGTGCCGAGCACGACGGCGTTCTTGCTGCCGGGCTCCACCTGCATCACGCCGCGCGAGCGGAGCGCGCCGAGCACGCCCTGGATGTCGGTGTTGTGTCCGACCACAAGGCCATGCGGCTCAAAGGACATCGTGTTGACGACGCCGACAGCCGCGGCCTCGGCGCCAAGGCGGTGGCATTGGCCCGCGAGCGTTTCCTTGAACGGCGCAGTCACCGACATGCCGCGCAGCCTGCCGCGCGGCAGCATCGCGAGCACCGCTTCGGGTCGAGCGGTCTCGAACGGCAGATACAGCGCGTCGAGGCCAAAGCGTCGGAACACCCGGTTGTGCAACACGGGCCCAAGTGAGTGCAACGCAGGATTGCCGAGCAGGCCGTAGAGCAACGTCGCCGCAGACAGTTCGCGCACGCGGTAGAGGCCCGCGCATACGGACACCGGCAGTTGGCCAGGGGCCGTTTCCTCGCCCGCCTCGACGCTCGCGTAGACGAAGGGCGCGCCGCATGCCGCAGCGAGGATGCGCGTCGGCCAGGACGTGCGCCCCATCGCAAACGCGACCGTTGGCCGCGTGCGTTGGTCGGCGGACTGCATCAGCGCCATCACCGGCGCGGCATCGGCGAGGTCGTGCGCCGTCACGACGATCTTCGCGACGGTGCCCTGCGACTGGCAGAGGCGGTCCTGGATCAACGCCAGATCCTTCGGCACGCCCGTCACGCTGTGGAACGAGCGGATCATGAGCCGCAACCGGGCAAGGCCGACCGACGGCGTCCACTGCTCCCAATGCTCCAGGTCGATGCCGACCGCGCCGGCAGAAAGCGCGCGATGGAACAGTTCGCGCCGTTCTTGCGCAGTGCCGCGGAACGAGCCGCCGTCCTCTGGCGTGCGGATCGCGACAAGAACCGGCAATCGGATCGATCCGATCAACGGCGCGAGGTCTTGGTCGAGCGGCCAGCGATCGAGCCGCAACTCGACCCAGTCGGCGCCCGCCATCGCGGCGCGCGACGCGCGTTGGAGCGTCGCTTCTACGCCTTCGGCAAACACGCTCGCGACGATCTGCGCCATCGGACTAGGCATCCCTCTGCGCCAAAGCGCCTTCGACGGCAACGAGCGCATCGCCACCCAGGCCGCGGGCGCGCGCAAGCGGAATGGCGGCCGTCATCACCGCGGCATAGACCGCGTCGATCGCAGGATCCTCGAGGCGCAGCGCCTTGCGATGCAGTCGCAGCGTCTCGGCATCGCCGCGCAGCACGGGCCCTGACAGCGCATTCTGCGGGCCAAGCGCAAGGCATGCGTCGAGCGCCGCGCGCATCAACGCATCGGCGGCCACGCCTGCGTCCTCGGACGAGAGTCGATTGCTGTGCGCAAACGCAGCATCGACCGCGGCACGCAGCGCAGTCAGGCCGTTTGCGGCGAGCGCGCATGCGGCGTGGTAGAGCAATGGATCGCCGCCGGGCTGGCACCACATCGCACGCATGCCGAGGCGATCGACCAACGTCGCAAGCAGGCGACGCGCGCGCGGATCCGCGATGAGCAGCGCAGGCTTGCCGAGAAGCGAACTCGCGCCGGACTCGGCATCCGGGAACGGCGCGATGGGATGCAGCGCGCCGATGCGCACGCCCTTGGTCGCCAGCGGCTCGAACACCGCGAGGTCGAAACGCGCGCTCGTGTGGATCCACAAGCTGCAACTGCGAGGCTGCGCAGCGGCGACCGCGGCGCTCACTGCGTCGCGCAAGCTCGGATCAGACACGCAGAACATCACGACGTGCGCAGAGGCCAAATCCGCGAGCGCAAGCGGACGCCCTTCGCCGACAAACTCGCATGCGCGCTGCGCGCTCGCTTCGCTGCGACCGACGTAGCCGAGCACGCGCACGCCCGCCGCAGCAAAGCGCCGCCCAAGCGCCATGCCGACGCGCCCAGGACCAACGATCGCGACACGGATCGGCACGGTGTGACTAGCTCGCAGCGCCTTCGGCTGCAGCGCCGCCTTCGGTCGTGGACTCGCGACGCTTGCGGTCGCGCTCTTCTTGGCGGCGTTCCAGCTCTTCCAAGTAGTCCGCGTCGACGGTGTCGCTGAGATGATCGAAGTCGTCGAACGACTTCGGCCGGTATTCCGAGCCGGCCTGGCTCATGGCCTCGACTTCCTCTTGGTATGCGCGAACCACGGCCTTGTGCAGCTCGATGCGGGTCTGACTGTTGATCGGATGCGCGAGATCCGCGTGCAACCGCGCGCGACCACGGTCGTCGCGCGGCGCACGGTCGCCGTCGAGGCCCGAGCCACACTGGTTGCAGTAGTTGGCCCGCATGTGGTTCTTGTGGCCACAACGAGAGCAATGGTCGGCGAGCTTGCGGCTCGGCATCGCCACGAACGGTCCCTTGCTGCCCTCGATGATCTTGAGGTCGCGCACGACGAATGCGTCGTCGATCGTGACGCTGCAATACGCCATGAGCTTGTTGCGAGGGTCTTCGGTCAGCTTGACTCGGATCTCCGTGATTCGAATCCGCGAGTTGCCGTTGGTGTCGCCGTCCACGTGCATGCTGCCCTCCGTTGTGCCCAGGTGTCTGACTTCGAGGTGACGAGCCAGGGACGACAGCCGTTCATGCAAACTCTCCGCGCGATATCGGGGCCGTTGCCGTTCGCACCTGCGGCGCAACTCCGAAGGAGCGCGCGCCGAGGATCCGAACGCCATCAGATCCGAGCGGGCGCAGTCGTTCGCGGTGCTCCGCGGCGAGGCGCTCCGAATCCGCCAGGACGAACAGCGTCGAGCCGCTGCCAGTCATCGCCACGTTGCCGACAGTGAGGCCCTCGGCCCGCTCGCGCAAACGCGCGAGTTGGGGCCGCACCTGTTCTGCAGCGGCGGCGAGATCGTTCACGATCTGGCCCCGCAGCGTCGCGGCGGCAACGTCATGAAGGTGGTCCCTAACGCGAGCGATGCTATCGGCCGCATCGGAGCCCTGCCACATCAGCGCCCGCGTTTTGTAGACCTCCGCAGTTGGGCAACCGAACGGCGGCACCAGCAACGTGAACCACAACGACGGCGGATTCGACACCGGCTGCAAGGTGTCGCCGATGCCCGTGCCCCACTGCGTTCCGCAATCGAGGAAGAATGCAACGTCGGCGCCGAGCGGACGCGCCAACTCGAGCATTGCCGCGCGATCGAGCGGCTCGCCGCACATCGCATTGCACAACCGCAACGCAGCGGCTGCGTCGCTGCTGCCGCCGCCGAGACCGCCGCCGTGCGGCACGCGATTGTGCAACGTGAAGGCAAACGACG
>CAIYFF010000170.1 GCA_903925435.1 uncultured Planctomycetota bacterium
CGACGTGCACCGCACGGTCGGCAAGGAGTTCAGCAAGGGCATCCTCGAGGACAAGACGATCGAGCTCGTCAACGACGAGGGCCGCAGCGCCTTGATGGGCGACACGGAGCGCTACGACATCATCCAGATGACGGGCATCGACACGTGGACCGCGCTGACGTCTGGCGCCTACGTGCTCGCGGAGAACTACCTCTACACCGTCGAAGCGGTGATGCAGATGTACGAGCACCTCGAAGAGGGCGGCGTGATCCAGATCACGCGCATGGGGCTCGACATGGAGAAGCTGCGACTGCTCTCCAACATCTACGAAGCGATGCGGCGCATGGGCGTCTCGGGCTTCGAGAGCTCGGTGATGGTGTTCACGTCGCCGTTCGACCAACTGACCGCCGCGGTGGTCAAGAAGGGCGCGTTCACGGACAGCGAGATCGCGTTCGCCGAGTCGTTCTGCAACGAGCACGCGCACGGCATCTCGTACTTGCCCAAGCGCGACTACAAGGGCGTCGTGCAGGACTTCATCCGCACGGATGACAAGCAGAAGTTCATCGACGGCTTCCCGCGCGCAATCTCGCCGACGACGGACGACCAGCCGTACTTCTTCAACTTCACGCGCTGGGACACGCCGCCGACCGACAGCCTCAGCTACATCAACGAAGTCTCGTCGCTGTCGCAGGGCAACCCGCTGTTCCTGTGGGGGCAGCTCGGCTTCTCGGCGATGATCGCGGTGCTGCTGATCGTCGTCCCGCTGATGTTCCGCCGCGCGCAGCAGAAGGGCGCGCACTCAGGCCGGTTCCTCGTGTTCTTCAGCGGCATCGGCGTTGGCTTCATCTTCATCGAGATCGCGTTGATCCAGAAGTTGACGCTGCTGCTCGGCCAGCCGCTCTACTCGATCGTGGTCACGCTGTTCTCGATCCTGATCTTCACCGGCCTCGGCAGCTGGCTGTCGAGCAAGTGGCTTGCGGGCGGCGTCATGCGCGCGCGCGCAATCCCGCTCGGCATCGCGGCGTTGATGGCGCTGTGGGTGCTGTTCGGCACGCAGGTCGTCGACTCGTTCATCGGATCGTCGATCGTCGTGCGCGCGATTGTCGCTTCGGTTGCGATCGCTCCGGTTGCGCTGCTGCTCGGCATGCCGTTCGCGCACGGCGTGCAACTGCTGCAGAAGGCCAACCCGCACTTCGTGCCGTGGGCGTGGGCTGTGAACGGCTCCGCCACGGTCGTCGGTTCGGTTGCGACGGTCATCGTCTCGATGAACCTCGGCTTCAACGCCGTGCTGCTCTGCGCCGCCGTGATCTACGCAGTGGCGTTCGTCGCGGTCGATCGCCTCTGCGCTCGCGCTGCCTGAGGGGCGCTCGCGGTGCGCATCCGACGCGTCACTCGTCATCGACGGGTGGCGCGTCATGCATTGCGACGGTGAGCAATCGGTCTGGATCGACGATGGGTCTCCCTCGCCTGGCTTGCCTGCAAGCGCACAGAAGTGGCGCGCAACCGCCCTCGGCCAACTCGTAGACTCGTCTGCGTCTCTCCATGGCTCGACGCTTCTTCGCGAACCCGCTTCCGCCTCCTGGTCTTGCGACCCTCAGCAAGAAGCTCGGGCATCACCTGGGCCGCATCGTCCGCTCCAGCCCTGGCGATTTCGTCGTCCTGTTCGACGGCGCGGGCAACGAGGTCGCAGCAACCATTCGTGAAGTCCACAGCCGCGAAGTGCTCGTGGACGTTTCGTTGCCGATCGAGAACCCACTTGGACGGTCGCCGCGCATTCACCTCGAGGTCGCGTGTGCCCTGCCGCGCAGCGCGCGCGCCGATTGGCTCCTCGAGCACGGCACCGAGGCAGGAGTGTCGACGTTCCGTCCGCTGTTGACCGAGCGCACCAACCGTCGTCACGAAGACCGCGCGCACTGGGACCGCGTGTTGATCGAGGCGTGCTCGCAGTGCGATCGCGCGATCCTACCAACCGTCGCTGCGACGGTCTCACTCTCTGACTTGTGTGCCGCGCCGCGCATCGCGGAGCGCTACGTGGCAACGGCGGCCGCAGTCGAGCTGTCCGCC
>CAIYFF010000171.1 GCA_903925435.1 uncultured Planctomycetota bacterium
GGCCTATCCATCGCCGTGGCCGGCGGCCTCGCGGTCAGCACCGTGACGACCGCGCTGGCAGTGCCGCTGTGCTACACGTTTGCCGACGACTGGGTCGCATGGCTGCGGCGTCGCGTCTCGAAGAAGCAGAAGCGCGCGGCCATCGCGAGCACGGGCGACGCAGCGCCGACCGCCGCAGTCTGATCCGCGCGTCAACGCTGCGTGCGCAACGCGGTCCCGCACATCTTGTAGAGCAGTCGCGCGCCGACGTTCGCGTCCCACTCGTCTTTGCCGGGCGCGACTTCGACGAGGTCGAAGCCAACCACCGTCTTGCCCGACTCCGCAACGGTGTGCAGCAAGTGCGCGACCTCGGCGAACGACATGCCGCCTGGCACCGGCGTGCCCGTGCCAGGGCACAGGGCCGGATCGAGGCCGTCGATGTCGAAGCTGAGCCAAACCGCGTCCGGCAGCGCTGCTACCGCCTCCTTGCAGAGTTGGTCAAACGTGGCGCCGGTGAACATGCGGCGGCGCCACTCTTGGTCGTAGTGCGTGACGATTCGCCCGTTGCTGTTCGCGATCGCGAGCATCTCGTCTTCGCTGAAGTCGCGGATGCCGACTTGCACAAGCCTCGACACGCCTGGGATCTCGGCGAGCACGTTGTGGAAGATCGACGCGTGGCTCCAACGGAAGCCCTCGTAGGCCACGCGCAGGTCCGCATGCGCATCGAGATGCAGGATGCCGAGCCCCGGGTGTCGCTCCGCTGCGGCGCGGATCGCGCCAAACGGCACCGAGTGGTCGCCTCCGAGGATGCCTGGGATCTTGCCGCGCAGCAGCAACTCCGCCGTGAGCGCATGCGCGATCGCGTTGACGAGGTTGCCCGCGGCATCGACCGCCGCGACCGCTTCGGCATCGTCCGCGCCAGCGCCGCCGCGCCGCACGATCGGCTCGCACAGAAGCCGGGCCTGTGTGTGCGCGGCTTCGAGCACCGGATCCGGGTCGAGCAGGCAGATGCCCTTCTCGTAGATGCGGCCGTGCTGCAGGTCGTAGAGATCGATTTGCTTGCTCGCGCCAAGGATCGCTTGCGGCCCCTTCTCTGCGCCGCCGCCATACGACACCGTTGCCGCGAACGGCATCGGGATCAGCACGACGCGCGCGTCGTGTTCCTCGTGCGGCAGTCCGAAGATGCCGGACTCAGGGCTAGCTGCTGCGCTCGGATCGAATGCGTCCATGCCGCGCAGTTACCGATCCCCTCGCCCACCGCACAGAAAAAAAGGCCCCCTGACCGGGAAACATGTCATCGGAATCGTCAGGAGGAGGGACAAGAGACACAGAGTCGTCGGGTCCCAGCCAGGAGGCACACTCGTCTCACACGGGTCCATGCCACCCGTGCGAGGAGGACTAGAACGACGGCTGCGAGAAGTTACGTCGCAGTGGTTTCCCAATGCCGTCATCCGCACCGGAAGCACGCGGACTGCGCCGAACTGCGTCCTCGATCGGGCTCTCGTTCGTGCGCACGCAGCGCGAAATCCTGCTTGAGTCCGACGGGGTCGTCTGCTTACTTCCTCGCCCCCACGGCAGGATAGCTCAGTTGGTTAGAGCGGTGCCTTCATAAGGCATAGGTCGCCGGTTCAAGTCCGGCTCCTGCTACCACACCTCGCTGCGTCCGACGCAGCAGTCGCGCGCGCCCCCGATTCGAATCGGCGCTGCGCGCGCTGGTTTTCCGAATCGGCGCTGCGCGGAGCAGTTTTTCGAATCGGCGCTGCGCGCCCGGGCTACGAGCCGCGCGCGAGCTTCAAGAACTCCGTCCGCGTGCGCTCGTCGCTGCGGAACAGCCCGATCAAGCAGCTCGTCACGGTGCTGGAGTTCTGCTTCTCGACGCCGCGCATCATCATGCACAGATGGCGGGCCTCGATGATGACGCCGACGCCCTTGGGCTGGAGCACGTCCTGCAGCGCGTGCGCGACCTGCATCGTGAGCCGTTCTTGGACCTGGAGCCGCCGCGCATACACATCGACGACGCGCGCGATCTTGGACAGCCCAACGATCTTCTTGTCCGGGATGTAGGCGATGTGCGCCCGACCGAAGAACGGCGCGAGATGGTGTTCGCATAGCGAATACATCTCGATGTCCTTCACGAGCACCATCTCGTCGGACTCGGACTCGAACAGCGCAGTGCCGATGACCGAGCGCGCGTCCTTCTTGTAGCCCTCGGTGTAGAAGCGCATCGCCTTCTCAAAGCGCTTGGGCGTGTCGCGCAGGCCCTCGCGCAGTGGCTCGGGGTCGATCTCGCGCAGGATCTGCGCGACCGACTGCTGCATGGGAGTGTCGCTGCCGCCGTGGCTCGTCATAGGTTCGTTGTAGCGAAGGAAACCGTGCGGCTCCATCGCACGGACCGCTTCGTCAGCTGCGGCCGCCCGGATTCGCCGCGCTTTGGCGCAGCATCCGGAGGCAGAACGGAATGCCCAGCCCGACCAGCAGGGAGCCAAGCAGCGACGGCCAGGGCTTCTGCGCGATCGCGCCGATCGCGACAAGGCCAGCGCCCACCGCGAACATCACTGCGGCGAAGCCCGCAAAGGGGATGCGCGACTGCGGTGCACCCATGCGGCGACGCAGCGACAGAAGGGCGAGCCCGCACATGCCGTAGACCAGCCAATCGACGAACACGACGCTATCGCAGACGAAGTCGAGGACCGACAGCGTGCGCTTGTCCGAATCGCCCTCGAGTCCTGCGAGCAGTCGCACCGCCGCGTGCACGAGCACGAGCAATGTCGCAGCCCACAACCCGTGCGCCAGCACGCCCACGACCGGCGTGCCCGTTCGCGCATCGACGCGCGCGAACAGGCGCGGAAACAGCCCTTCCTGCGCCATCGCGAGCAGCACATACGGCGGCGCCATGCAGATCGTGTTCATGATGCCCATCGCGGACACTGCGACCATGCCCGCGAACGCGCGCTGCCCCCACGAGCCAAAGGCGGCCTGCGCTGCATCCGCGCCGATCGCGCTCGACTGGCGCGCGCCGTCGAACGAAAGCAGCGACAGATACGCCAGGTTGATCGCGAAGTAGATCAGGACCACGACGCCGACTCCGCACAGGATGCCGATCGGCACGTCGCGCTGCGGCCGCCGCGCTGCGCCTGCGACGAATGAGCCTTGCTGCCAACCGCCGATCGCAAACAGCACGGGCAACATCGCAGCGGCAAGGCGCGACCAGATCGTGCCGCCCGCCGACTCCAGCGCCGCCACAGGCGCAGTGCCGCTGGCAGCAAGACCCGCAGCGGCGACCAGCACCAGGATCGCGCCGATCTTCGCGACAATCAGCGTGTTCTGCACTCGCTTGCCGACGCGCAGCGACAGCAGGTTGGTGGCCATGAACGCGAGGATCGACGCTGCCGCCAACACGACGCGCATCGTTCCGTCGCAGACGGGCGCGCCGAACAGCGCGCGTTCCCAGTGCTCGACCATCAGCAGCGCCACGACCGTCAGCGCGCCGCTCTGGATGACCAGCCAATTGGCCCAACCGAACAAGAACGCAGGAACGCGGCCAAACGCGGCGAGCAGGTAGCGGAACACGCCGCCGTGCCCAGGCACGCGCGCGGCAAGGTCGGCGAACACGAGCGCGCCAAGGACCGCGAGCACGCCGCCGAGCCCCCACGCGAGCAGCATCTCGAACGGCGAATCCACGCGCCGCGCGACCGCGCCCGGCGTGAAGAAGATGCCGATGCCTACGATGCCGCCGATGACGACGCACGCGATGTCGAACGGCGACAGCGCCGCGCTGGCTGCGTAGCCTTGTTGCGCCATGGCTTGCTTGCCGTTCGCCAACTCGTGCTGGTCGTCGCATCGCGTCATCGCGGCGATGCTAACCCTGATCTTTGCGATCGCTGCGTGCTCGACCGTGCCGTCGCGCGAATGGCCTGCGCACGAACAGTGCACGGTGGTCGCCGACTATGCAGCCGATCGCGCGCCGATCGAGTTGCCGACGTCGCGCGAAGACCTCACCGTGCTCGCACTGTCGATCGAGCCCGAGGGCTCGACCGAGAGCTTCGAAGGCGGCCGCCGCGTGTTGCGGCCAGCGCCTGGCGCCTCGCGCGTCCGCGTGACCTGCACCTACCGCGTCTACGCGCAAGGCGGCGTGATCCCGCGACCCGAGGAGCTGTTTGTCGGCGCCAACGTGCGCGTCGTGCAACCGTGACCGCGCGTAGCCGTGCCACCCCGTTCCGCTGCGCAGAACGTCCTGCGCACGCAGGCCGAACCCTTCCCTTGGCGCGCGCGACTTCGCAGACTGCGCGGATGCCTCGCGCCATCCCCCGCCTCTCCGCCCTCGTGCTCGCGTTCGCGGCCGCTTGTGCCGCGTCGTCCAGCAGCGCGGTGTGGAAGTCCGTCATGAAGGACGTCGGCGCGAGCTACAAGACCGTGCACCGCGCGATCGACCCCGAGACGCAAGGCGACCTCCACGCGGCGGCGCACGCAGCGCGCGAAGCGGCGCGCTTGGTCCGCACCGGCTACGGCGTGCACGAAGACCTCAGCATTCCGCGCTTTGGGCAGTATGCGCGCGAATGCGAGCAATGGCTGCTCGCGATCGCGCACGAAGCACAGTCCGGCCACGGCGCCCGCGCGCGCGAACTGCTGCGCGGCCAAGACCCGTGCACGAAGTGCCACGAAGCCGCGGAGAAGCGCGAATGGTGAACGGCGGCGACCACGCACACCACGCGCCAGTGACGTCGCTGCTCGTCGATCCGACAACTGGTCGGCCGATCTTGATGGCGCATGCGCGGCAGTCGCGGCCGTTCTTGACCGGCGCGCAGTCCGGCGACAAGCCGTGCCCGTTCTGCCCCGGCAACGAGCACGAGACGCCGCCGTCTTGCGACGCGTGGCCGTTGGTTGGCGAGCCCGGCCCAGCGCCCGCGCCGCGCAACGAACCAGGTTGGGACGTGCGCGTGTTCCCCAACAAGTATCCGGCCAACGGCTGCCACGAAGTGATCGCAGAAGGCGCAACGCACGCGGACCAAGCGTCGGACCTCGACGTCGCGACGTGGCGCCGCGTCGTGCGCATGTGGCAGCGCCGCATCCGCGCGATCGAAGCGATGCCGAGCATTGGCTGCGCGTTCTTGTTCAAGAACGTCGGCGCTGCGGCGGGCGCGTCGATCGTGCACAGCCATAGCCAGATCCTCGGCCTCGCGGAGCCACCGCCGCGGCTGTTGCTCGAGCAGCAACTGGCGAACGCGCTGCCGCATTGCCCGTGGTGCCGCACGATCGGGACAGCGCAGCGCGACGGCCGCGTCGTCTGCGAGACCGATTCGCACGTCGTGCTGACGCCCGATCCGCCGAAGCTGCCGAACGAAGTCTGGACGCTGCCCAAGCGCTGCGATGACGACTTCTTGACGACCGACGCCGACTCGCTCGGCACGGCGCTGCACACGTTGTTCACCGCGATCTCCGGCGCGCTGAAGCGCCCCGCGTGGAACCTGTGGCTTCATCGCATGCCGCGCGCGCGCTTCCACTGGCACTTCGAATTGCAGCCGCGCACGGGCCAGCTCGCCGGCCTCGAACTCGGCGGCGACATGTACATCAACTCGATCTCCGCAGTGGCTTCGGCGGAGAAGCTGCGCCTTGGACTCGGAGACGCAACGCGATGAACGCGCCGATCCTCGACGCATCGCAGCGCGCGGAGTTTGAGACGAACGGCTGGACTGTCGTGCGCGGACTCTTGTCGCAAGACGAAGTCGACGCATTGCGCAGCGACTGCATGCGCCTCTTACGCCGCGAGATCCCCGTGCATGGCCGCGACTACTGCGACATGACCGGCAGCTACGACAAGCGCGCAGAGGACTTCGAGATCCTCAACGTGATGCTGCCGCGCCGTTACCACCCCGCGTGGCAACACAACGTCTACGAGGTCCGCGCGCGCAAGGTGGCCGAGCAACTGATCGGCAGCGACATCGGCATCGACTACGACCAGCTCGTCTGCAAGCCGCCGCGCAAGGACGGCGCGGTGTTCCACTGGCACCAGGACCTCGCCTACTGGCCCAAGACGAACGATCCGCGCACGGCGACGTTCTGGCTCGCGCTCGACGTCGTCGACGCCGACAACGGCTCGGTGCACTTCGTCGA
>CAIYFF010000172.1 GCA_903925435.1 uncultured Planctomycetota bacterium
CCCGTCATCAAGAACGGATCGCTCGGCTCACCCGGCTGGACTCGCGTGCGCTTCCACGGACCGCCGATGCCGACGGCCTCGGCAGCCCGGACAAGTGAGGACATCGATGAGGTCGACGCGGCGCAGCAATCTGGCCCAGGAGTGGCGTTGGCGAGGGCTGTGGGGCTTCCTCGGGGTGTGAGGGACTGATAGCTCGCGGAGTCGGCGCAGCGGGTCGTTATCGAAAGGCTGTTCCTGCAGTCGGGAGTCATGGGTCCGACTCGGCATCTGCGGCCGGCGGCATTCGTGCTGGCCCGCATGGCCACAGCTGCCGGCACCCTCGACGGCAGCAGAATCAGGCTCGCGCGGGTTGGTTCGCGTGCTGGTTTTATGAGTGCGTTGGTGAATGGCCCTGATTTGCTTCCCACAGCAAGACTGAGGCGAGATTCGAAGTCAGGCGCGAGACAAGACACTCTCGCAGATTGCACCCAGATCAGCTCGAGCAGGCCGTCTTCAGTCTGCGGGACTCATGGCCACGCGGAAGCCGACGTAGTCGGACCGAGTATCCGGAGGGAAATGAAAGGCCCGGTCCCCTGATTTGCTTCCCACGGCAGCCGTCAACCAAGCGCCGCCACGGATCATTCGGCTATAGCCCTCCTTTGGGCCACTGGGATCGCTGACCGGGCCCTCGGGGTAATCGCCGGCCCAGTCGCTGCACCACTCCATCACATTTCCGTGCATATCATACAAACCCCAGGCGTTCGGATCCTTCTTGCCGACCGGCTGCGATTTGCCCTTGCAGTTCGAAGAGAACCAGCCGTAGTCATCAGCCAACTCCAGGCCTCCAAACCCGAACGGTGCGTTACTTCCAGACCGGCAGGCGTACTCCCACTCTGCCTCCGTCGGCAAGCGATACACCCGACCGGCCGCCTTCTCCTCGGGCAACGCCGAGAGCCTCTTGCAGAATTCGACAGCGTCCTCCCACGAAACCCGATCGACGGGATGAGTCGAGCTTTCACCGCCCTCGACCATATCACCTTGAAAGTAACTGGGGTTGTTGCCCATCAGCTTCGCATACTGGGCCTGAGTGACCTCGAAAGCGCCCAGATAGTAGTCGCGAGTGAGCGTCACCTCGTGCTGACGTTCCGCATACCGGTAGCCCTCATCTCTGACCAGCGAGCCCATCTGCAACTTCCCTTTGGCGATCGGCACCAGCTTCATGCCAATGGTGTTGGTCATTCCGTGATCCGCCTGTTCGCTCGAGGATTCCGCGCTGCTCAGGCGAGCTTGCTCCATCGCCGTCTCGGCAGAGGCGGAAAGTTCCCGTGACGCACTCAAGATCGGATGGACCTCTTTAGGCCCATGACAGCGAAAATGGACCTGCATTTGGTCGAGGGCGATTTGCACTCGCTCGTCTACGGCATTTGCCTCTTGGAGGTGGACGTTACCCTCATTCCGTTTCACCTCGTTGTATGCGACTTCTCCGCTCATCCAGATCTTCGGGCCGGTCTGCTCAAACGACTGCACGAGGGATGAGGCCTGGTAGGTGATCTTCGAGACGTTGCGGCCATTGATCTCGGGGTCGATGGCTGACTTGGAAATCTCTACCGGCCAGCTGTTGCGGACAATCCGGATTCCGATGCTGAAGCATTGGCTCGCCATCTGCGCACGATAGCTGCGGGTCGCCAGTCTGCAGTTGGCGGCGTCCTTGATCCAACAGCCGCCTCGGATCACCCGATCGAGACCTATTTCCTTCGCAATCGGATCTGTTCCGCCGGGCAATTCCACGGAATAGCAATCCTGGACCCACTCCCAGGCATTCCCGTTCATGTCGTGCAGGCCCCAGGCGTTTGCCTTCTTTGTGCCGACCAGATGCGAATAACCGCCGCAGTTTCCTTCGTGCCACGCCACCTCATCCAAACCGCCTCCGGGATACACTCCCGCCTCACCGGCTCGCGCCGCGTATTCATACTGCGCTTCGGTCGGCAAAGACATCTTCCCGCCATCCTCGCTCCGAAGCGTGGCATTGACCTTCTCCATGAACACCTGCGCATCCTCCCAACTGACGCCCACGATGGGGCGATTGGGACCCTTGGTGCTCTCGGGATGAGGCTTGCCGTAGGGGCCTATACCGTCAAGCGGGTTGCTCCCCATCACCGCTGCCCACTGCGACTGAGTCACCTCGGTTTGTGAGATCCAAAAGCCCTTGCTCAGGGTGACTCTGGCCTGATCTTCATCCCTGCTGTCTCTGCCCTCCTCCGATTTCGGGCTGCCCATCATGAACTCGCCCGCCGGGCACCACGAGAAGGTCATCTTCACGCCGGGCGCGATCTCGAACTCACGCTCCTCACCGGCACGGTTGCCCTTGAGCGTCGCGTAAGCCGTATCGACGATGCTTGACTTGGCTTCTCCTTGCGCCGTTGCGAGGCTTGACATGGCAAAGATCGAAGCGAGTGTTTTCACCAGTGTTCTCATCTTTGCCGTGCCGTTTGCTTATTCTGAGTTTCTGCCTGGACGTTATTGGGCTACCGGGACGCCTTCGCGGACATCACAATCGCAGATGCAGACATATCTGCCAAGCCGCATGCTTGAGGATATCAACCTCGCTGGTTCGGCGAACCGAACGGGTTTGCGCTGCTGTCTTGAGGTAGGGCAAAGTCGACCATCGACCGGTCTCTCTACGGCAGGATGCCCTCGCGTTACCGCGCCACCTCGGGTTGGCTATGCGGACCACCATGGCTGCCTCCCTCGCGACGGTTTCTCGGGCCCCTGCCCGGTTTGCTCATGCGATCCTCGTCAGCGCCTTCGGCGCAGCCTCCGGGCTGCTCGCACAGACGCAGTTCGACCACCTGCAGAAAGACCACCTGCCCCAAGTGCGCGGCAGCGTGCGCGAGTTCTTGTGGTTCGACGCGGACGGCGACGGGGACCTCGATGTGCAACTGATCGGCGAGGCGGGCGCGTTGTTGCTGCGCAACGGCCCGCGCGACTTCGCGCAGTCCACGTTGCCGACGGCCTCGATCGGCAGCTTCCGCAACCGCGCGGCGGCGATGGCGGACTTCGACGGCGACGGCGATCTCGACATCGTCATCGCGCGCAACGGGACCAACCGCCTCTACTCCAACAACGGCAACGGCACGTTCGTGGACGCGACGGCAACGACGTTGCCCTTCTCGGTCGCAGGATCCGAATCGGTCGTGGCCGGCGACCTCGATGCAGACGGCGACGTGGACATCATTTTCGGCAAC
>CAIYFF010000173.1 GCA_903925435.1 uncultured Planctomycetota bacterium
TCGAGGATCTTGGCGGGCCCCGTCGCGTAGCCCATGCGCCAACCCGGGATGCCGTAGGTCTTGCTGAAGCCACCGAGTTGCACGCACTGCTCGGCTAAGCCCACTGCGGACGCAAACGCTCGGTCGTAGACGAAGAAGTCGTAGATCTCGTCGCTGATGACGACGAGGCCATGCCGATCCGCGACCTTGCACGCAGCCTCGACTTCTCGTGGCGTCATCACCGCGCCAGTCGGGTTCGACGGCGAGTTCAAGAACAGCACGCGCGTCCGCGGCGTGATCAGCGACTCGATCTCATCCGCATCGATCGAGAAGCGCGCAGACGGACTTCTCGGATAGGTCGAATAGAACCGCGGCGTGGCCCCGATCACCGTCGCCAGGTTGCGGTACATCATGAACCCAGGATCCGGCAGCAGCACTTCGTCGCCTGGGTCGAGCAACGAGAGGAAGGCCAACACGATGCCGCCCGAGACGCCTGCTGTGACGATGCTCGACTCTGGGCGCCTGCCGTGACGCGACGCCACGTCGTCGAGGATGCGCGCATTCAGCGCAGGCAATCCCTGGGTCACCGTGTAGCGGTTGAACCCCGCTCGCATCGCGCGACACGCGGCGTCGACCAACTCAGGAGGCGCGTCGTAGTGCGCTTGCCCGATCGACAAGTTGATCGGGTCCTCCATCGTCGACATCAGCTCGAAGATGCGTCGAATGCCGCTCGGCTCGATGCGACCCATGCGTTCTGCGAGCACGACAACGCCTCCTGCTAGTGGACCCCGTACATGCAAGCAGCGCGACCTAGGTCGCGCTGCAGAGCGGGTGTTGGTGCGACTCGGCGAGTCACGCGAACTACAGCGCGAGGCTGTAGATCACTTCTTGCCCGGCTTCGCGTCGGCCTTCGCCTCAGGCGCAGCCTTCTTGGCGGCCTTGGCCTTGAACTTGGTGCGGACCTTCGGGAGGCCGACGACCTTGTCGCCGTCCTTCCAACGGCCGGCCTTCTTGAGGGCGGCAATGCGCTCGACGCGCGACCACACATTGCGCTGGCCACCGCCGGCGCCGGAGAGCTTGAGACTGGAGTGGATGGACATGACCTGCGAATTCTCGGCCCGGGACTAGCCGGGCGCTCAAAGGGCCGAGCAGTCTAGCGGAGCTCCCTCACGAGAGGCCAGCCCTGAGTTTGTTTTCTGAAGCTATCGAACGTGGAGTCCGGTGCCGGCACCGCCTGCAGCGCTTCGAGCGCCGACTTGCGATCTGCATCGCCATCGAAGTAGACGACGAGGCCGTAGGACACCGACGAGTCCTTGAGCTGGAATTCGCGCAACCGTGCATTGAGCAGGCCGGCGGAGCGCAGCGAGCGAGCTGCCGCCGATGCAGCAGCGAGTTCGCCGTAGCTCGCGGTCAAGAAGAAGGTGCGCGACCGCGGGCGCATGTCCTCCTGCTCGCCGATTGGACCAGGGGCAATCCCGTTGCGCCCGTTGCCATTGCGATCGGCCGACATCGAGGCCTTGAGACCGCCTTGGTTGGCATCGTCGCGCTGCCATGGCAACACGTTGCCGATCGCATAGCCGATGCCGAGACAGAAGATGGCTGCGCCAACGACCGCAAGGCCGCCGGACGACTTGCCACGGCGCGAACCACCACCATCATCGCGACCGCCCATCAAGGAACGGACCGCCGACGAAACCTGGTGGAAAACGCCAGAACTGGAACGGCGACGACCGGGACCCCGGTGCGCCAAAAGACTCATCAAATCGCCTGACCTGCGTGCCAAAGCACCCTCCTGCACCGATAGCTGCGGCGCTGGGAAATCGCTCTCGTGACCGTTTCCGGTTGACCGACCGGAAGTCGCCGAACCGTAGCAGCAGCACGAAGGAACGCAAGGCGCGCGAACGATCAGCGCGCGAGTTCTTGCTGAATGCGTGACAGTGCGCGCAGCACGTCGGCCGGCGCTTCCGCATCCGGCGACTGCAGGTAGCCATCGACGAGCGACTTCGCCTCATCGACGCGCCCCAATCTCCGGAGCGCCAAGGCGCGCACCGCAACCTGCCGACTGTGCTCCAAACCACTCTTTCGCTGCCCTTCGAGCGCGCGACGACTGAACTCGTCGAGTTGTGCCAGGTCTGCGGCATCGTCCTCAACCATGCCGGCAGCGAGCAGCCACGAAGGCCAGTGGTTGTCGGGATCAATCTGCAGGCAGAGCAAAAACGCCGCCCGCGCCTTTGGCTCGTCGCCAGCCTTGCGGGCCTCGATGCCGAGCGACTCTTGCCGCCGCCAGATCGCTTGCAGTTGCATGCGGATCGCATCGGTCGCGAAATCCTTCGGCGCCCTCGCGACACACTGCAGCCACGCGTTCGCGGCCCCGTTGTCGTCCTTCGCAAAGAGCCGCTCGTAGCCGAGATCGCGCAGATTCTCTGCGAGCATCGGCCCGGTGTCCTCGAGGTCCGGCAACGAACGCAACAGGCGCTCCAGACACTCGATCGCCGCCGCGAACTGACGCTGGTCGCGCAGGATCCGAGCCCGCACGAGGTCGACGGCAGGCTCGTTCGGGTTGTAGTGCAGCGCGCGATCGATCAGCGTTTGCAGTTCGGTGTGCGTGACGTCTGGCTCGGAAATGCGTTGGCGAGCCTTGTGCATCCACAGACCCGACAAGAGCCGCGCAGCCTCGCGGTCGCGCAAGCCCGTCTGATCGCAGTAGTCGCGCAACGAACCGATCGCTTCGTCGAGTCGCCCTTGCCCTTGCAGCGCGCGAGCGAGCGCGAGCCGCAAACGTGGGTCCGCCACTCGGCCCGACTGGACCGCAAGCCCGATCGCCTGGCGCGCGTAGTCCTCTGCCTCCTTCGCGAGGCCGGCATCGAGGCAGACCTCGGCGGCCCCCACCCATGCTTCGGCGAGATCCGGTCGCTGCGACGCAGCGCGGCGGAAGCTCGCGATCGCGAGCAGCGACTTGCCCTGCAAACGCGCGAGCATTGCCGCGGCGTAGTCGAGTTGCGCATCGTGCGGCGCCGCACGGCGCGCGCTGGCGAGCCGTTCCTCGATGCGCCGGATCTCCGGGGCCTCAGAGGAGAGCGGCGGGATGCGCAGTTCCTTTGCGAGCGCCTCGACCGCGAGCAAGACCTCGGCGGCGGCGACGCGCGCGTCGTCGGGGCGCAGCGAACGCGCGCGGTCCAGCGCGCGGTCGGCATCGAGCTCGCGCCCCGCGAGACGAAGCGGCGTCAGCGACGAAAGCAACGTCTCGACCAACAACGCCTCTCCGATTGCGCGTGGCACGCGGCCGCTGTCGCGCACTCGCTCCGTCGCCTCCACCGCAGCGGCCATCGCAGCCACGGCGGCTTCGAATCGGTTCTCCTGCAGCGCGAACTGCGCCAACTGCAACTGCGCGCGACGTTCGTGCTCTGGATATCGGGCGACCATCGCCGCTCGCTCCGCGAGTTGCTTGTCGTCCTCCGACGGCAGCTTGGCGGCCGCGGTCGCTGCGGATCGCGCTTGCAGCAGGTTGAGCAACGCGACTGCATTGTCCTCGGCGGCGGCAAGACTCGCGGTCCACAGCCGCTCGCTAGAACCAAAGGCTGGCGCGCGCAGCCAGGTGGCGACGAGCAACGCAACGCAGGAAGCGAGCGCAACCGCGATGCGCGCGCGACTCGCAACAGGAATGAGCGCGAAGGCGGCGGCCCACAACCACGGCAACGCAAGGTAGAGGTAGCGATCCGCGACGCTGATGACCGAGGCTGGGTATGCGGTGTTGAACGGGACCAGCGCCGCGAAGAACGCGAGCAAGAGGCACGCTGGCACGCGGAGCCGCGCGCTGCGCATGCTTGCGAGCAAGCTGATGGCGATCGCCAATAGCGCAGGCCACGTCCACCAGCTCGCGGAGGAGAACCGCTCCAGCGTGGCGACTTCGGGATAGAGCACGTTGAGGCCCGCAGGCCACACGGCAACCGACGCGTAGTGCAGCAGCGCGCCCGCGACTTGCGGCAATCGATCCACCACGTTGCCTTGCGCCATCGTGCCCGCGAGCGCTGCGTTGTGTTGGTGCAACAGCGCGAGCGGCAACACGGCTGCGATCGACGACAAAGGAGCAAGGTAGGCCCTTCGCGGAGCACGGCGCAGCAACAGCAGCAGCACGGCAACAGCTGGAATGACGACGGAAGTCGCCTTCGACAGCATGGCGAGCGCGGATAGCAGCACGACGAGCGACAGCTCTCTCGCCGTCGTGCGTTCCACGCATCGAACCGTCCGCCACAACGCCGCGAACGCGAACACGCCGCACAACACGTCCTTGCGTCCACTCACCCATGCGACGGACTCGCACAGCGCGGGATGCAGCGCAAACGCGAACGCCGCCGGGATGGCGACGGACTGCGGCAGGCGCAGTTCTCGCAACGTGAGCAGCAACAGGATCGCGGCGAGCGCGTGCAGCAACACCGCGTGCAGATGCGGCAAGAACGGCGTCCCGCCGCCCCACCACGCGTCGATCCACAACGACGCATGCGCAACGGGCAACCAGACGTCCGCGACGATCGCGCTCGGGTCGAGCACGACACCGAGACCGGCGAGCACTCCATCCTCCGCGGCCGCATCGCTCGCGGCGCGGAACACTGTGTTGTCGGGGCCGAAGTAGAAGTTGTCGTCGAAGTTGAGGAACTGCGCGCGCCACAGGCTCGGCCCGTAGGCGACCAAGGTCACGACCAGTAGCGCGATCGCCGACATCCA